>JABSRT010000010.1 GCA_013214945.1 Gammaproteobacteria bacterium | reverse complement strand
TCAGTCGAAAGACTGGGGCTTTTTTCGTATGCGTAGAATAAAAATATAGCAAGTCGATGGACCGTCGTCGCTAGCGGAGTACAAAAGATAAGATTAATCGTCGACGACGTAGTCGTTGCGAGATCTAGCTCGCAGCAACGAGCGGAACGACATTGTAATCCCCCCATTCTTAATGAAGGTAAGACGTAGCGTTTAGAACGTCGATTAATGGGCTCTCGTTAAGTGTTGAGCAAGAACTCGAATTAAATGTTTATTCGTTTAGCGGGAGGTCAAACTTGAAGCGCGGCAATTCGCCATTATTAATTAGACTTGGTTTAGTGCTATTGATAAGCTCAGGTATATACTTGCCTAACAAATATGAAATATCTATTTATGTATCGTTTTTTAATTATTTATCTTTTCATCCTGATGTCACTACCAGCTTATGCCGGGGGTCTATTCACTATCGATAAGGAGAAAAAGATTGGAGAGATGGTTACAGCGTCAGTTACTGACTTATGTGATGTTGCTGATGGTACGCTATCATACTTAAACAGAGGTGCTGCATACGATCCTGATGTTATAAAAGCTGGTGTAGTTGCTCGTTTTGGGATCGATTTAGCTAGAGTCAAACGTACTTTAGCTTTTGTATGTCAAATTGAGCAGGAAGACTCTCTGGCTAAGCGTGCTTCTCGCTTGTTAGATCCTGATTTTATTCGCCGACACTTTCAAATGATTCAATGGAGGCCAGATAAACTTCAAGCTCAAGCTTATTCATTAAATAAACCATTACTGCAAAATATTCCAGATAATAAGATCCTGTTGACAAAATATTATATTAAATTAGCACAGGGCAGTGCCGAGCAGGCTATCAGCCATCTACATCCGCTATACGCATTGCCGTTTGACGAGCAAGGCATGAGTTTAGAGCAGGCTGACCAGCATAAAAGCACCTTAATAAGATATCAGCTCACAAAGCAGCAAGTATTAACCGGCATATTGGATAATAAACGATTAGCACAACCATTAGTTTGGCTAACGCGAGATGATTTAGAAGATACCTTAATGCAGGGAACTGCGAAAGTAACTATAGGTTCTCGGTCAGTATTCTTCAATGTACACCGTAATAATGGTATCGCTTACCAGCGTAATGTGAAAAAACGAGATCAGCAAAGATATTGGTATTTCAAACAAACATCATCAATATTGGGTTATGGTAAAGACGCTGATTATAAAATTCCTATTCACCCTATGGTCGCTGTCGCTGGAGATTTAAAGTATCTCGGTTTGGGAAAGCTTATCTTATTAACATCTAATGGTGAAAGCCGCTTAACAATTTTGTCTGATACAGGGGGAGCATTTGAAAACAACCAATACCAACTGGACTATTTAGGTGGTTTCTTTAAAAATTGGGATGACTATATTAACACCTATCGCCACTTTCCTGATTATTTTGAAGCAAGGATATTAATAGTTAAAGAATAATTAATAAGCTGCCCCTATTTATTCCCATTACAATTATTGCTCATCCGTTATAAATATGCCCTGCTAGACTTTAGTTATCGTTATTGTCATTGATGAGGGATGTTATGTTTGATTATGATCAGGCGTTCTCACGTAATATTGGGTGGGTTACCGAACTAGAACAACAGAAACTACGAGGGGCAAAAGTAGCTATAGCCGGCGCTGGAGGCGTTGGTGGAGTTCACTTATTAACGCTCTGCCGCTTAGGGATTGGTGGTTTTAATATTGCGGATTTTGATACTTTCGAAGTACATAACTTTAATCGTCAGTCAGGTGCATTTATGTCGACGATCGATCAGGAAAAAGTTCGTGTAATGGAGCGAATAGCATTAGATATTAACCCAGAATTAGAGATTAAAAGCTTTGATCAAGGTGTGTTTGAAGACAATGTTGATGAGTTTTTACGTGATGTTGATATATATGTCGATAGTCTTGATTTTTTTGCGTTAGAAGCTCGAAAAATGGTGTTTCAACGCTGTTTCGAAAAAAAAATCCCCGTAGTCACTGCCGCTCCTCTGGGAATGGGTTGTGCCTTTCTGTGTTTTATGCCTGACAAGATGTCTTATGAAGAATATTTTAGGTTTGCTGGTCGATCTGAGCATGATCAATACATTCAATTTTTAATCGGCCTGTCACCGGCAATGCTACAGCAAGCATATTTAGTTGATAAATCTAAGGTCGACTTTCATGCCAAAAAAGGTCCGTCAACTCCGATGGCTGTTCAACTTTGTGCTGGAATAGCGGGCACATACGTACTAAAAATATTACTAGGTCGTGGAGAATTAGTTACAGCACCGCATGGTCTACATTTTGACGCCTATCGTAATAAGTTTTCTAAGACTTACCGACCGTTTGGCAATAACGGCTTATTCGCACGGATCATGTTTCATGTGGCAAAAAGAATTGTAAACAAAACTTAATTATTAGCCGATTATCATTTAACGATACTGTTAATGGTTTTAGTCAATCCCGATGTCAGTATATTTTACAAATTACCAAATTAGTCGGAAGTGTTTTTTTTCAACTTACGTATGCCTCTGTAATTTAATGGTTTAATGTTGTTGGCTTACTTAATGCATTGTATGTCAGTAGTCGTCTTTGCAGAGGCTAACAACTTGTAATTATACAATCTCACTCAGCAATTACGGATTGTATTGATAAAGGAATATAATGATGAAAACAAATATTTTGAAAAAAACTATAGGCGCTATCGTTGTTAGTAGCGTACTAATGTCAGGCGTAGCTCAAGCTGGATTTTCCGTCGATGATAACTGGAATTTAAACCTAAGTGTCGCCAATGGATTGTCTGGTTTTGCCGGATTAACTGATTCGGTAGGGATAGACCATTTGAATATGGTTGGGGCCTCAACGGTTGAGCAAATTGTTTTGGGTGGAGTAAGCCTAGGTAATAGCTTTGTTGATGAGGGTTACTTCCAATTTACTAATTTTTCACCTGAAGGTGGTGGTCTTACATCACTTTTTGGCTTGGGTAATGCTGCTGCCTTAGTTGGGGTGTTTTCTGGCTTAACGGGTACATTGAATCTTGACGGAACAACCAGTTTTGATACGGGTGTTGCTTTCACTGGTGCCATTGATATGTTATTGGATATGGATGGTGTTCTTGCAACCACAGGCGATCAATTAGTTTTGGCTTCTTATGGTTTAATCGCGCCATCAGGTGGTAGTGACCTCGACTTCTTCGGTGGTGCAGGTGCTACTGCCACTCTTGATTTGTCATTAACTTTACTTTCATCTATTAGTGGTTTGTTTACTGATGAAAATGATGTTGAGTATGGTGCGACTACACTTCATACCGTAAATACTGACGCCTTGCTTGATCAAAATTTCGGTGGCGGAACAGGCATTGTGGAGTTTATTGATGGTGCTGGCGATGGTTATGTAGAAATTCATACTCAGAACAACGGTCAATACAATATTGCGACTGAAGTACCAGAACCAGGTAGCTTAGCGTTGTTCGGCTTAGGGTTGATGGGGTTAGCCTCAATTAAGCGCAAGCGTACATAACTACTAATTATTTAGCGTAGCTGGATTTGATATGGAAGTCTATGAAACGGCAAGGATGCCGTTTTTATTAATTGTTCTAGATAGGTAAAAACAACAGTATCTGTTAGTGCTGGACTATCTATCTTCTCGACGGTAGATATAAGAAATCATTACATTTGTTGTCACAATGATGTCTCCGTAGGCAGCTAGCTAGGAGTGAAATTAATGACTGTTGGTAACGAACCATCTGCGATACAGCAGATACTTGAATTAGCGCGTTGGGCACCAAGTGGGGATAATACTCAACCGTGGCAGTTTGAAATAATTGATGATCGAACATTTCTTATTCATGCAACTGATACCAAAGATTGGTGTGTCTATGATTTAGATGGCCGTGCCAGTCAAATCGCTATCGGAGCGCTACTTGAAACGATCGAGATTGCCGCCAGCGATCAAAAAATGACAGTTCAATACTCTTACCCAAACACATTAAATTCGCCAACCGTCATAAAAACTGAACTGAAAGTTGACGAACAAATAAAAACTAGCCGATTACTCCCTTTTGTTAAAACACGTTGTACTCAGCGTCGACCTTTTACTACGACTGATTTGAGTAAGCATCAAAAAGATATGTTGCAGCAGTCGGTAGGTGCTGGTTATCAAGTGCTTTGGTTTGAAGGTCGTGATTCAAAATGGCAATTTGCTAAATTATTGTTTAAAAATGCTAAGGTTAGACTTACGATCCCTGAGGCTTATTGTGTCCATAAAAGGATTATTGAGTGGGATGCACAATTTAGTGAAGACAAAATCCCAGACCAAGCCGTTGGCCTTGATTGGCTATCATTAAAGTCAATGCGATGGGCGATGACAAGTTGGGAGCGGGTCTGTTGGCTCAATCGTTACTTTGCCGGTACTTGGTTGCCACGCATTCAATTAGACCTAATTCCCGCACTATGCTGTGGTGCACATTTTATCATTGTTGCTGATAAGGACTTATCAACAGAGCATGACTTCCACTCCGGTGGCAAGGCAACTCAGAGGTTTTGGTTAACCGCTAGTCAACTCGGTTTACAATTTCAGCCTGAAATGACCCCGTTAATATTTTCTAAATATGTCACTAATTCTCTGGAATTCACCCACGATAAACCGGCTAATAAATTAGCAAAAGAACTGACGTCAACACTCGATAGTTTGCTTGGTGATAGTGACATAAATACCCAAGTATTTATGGGGCGTATTGGCGTTGGAATGCTGCCAAATGCTCGTTCAACGAGAAAGCCATTGCAAAAATTAATCAAATAATATCGCTCTTAATTATTCGTTATTTTAAGCATTAAGTAGTTTATGTTTAATAATTCAGCCGTGGTTCATACGCGATGGTATCTAATAAGTACTTGTAAAATAGTAAGTTTGTATTGTATCATATTGATATGTGAACGATTAACGTACACTTGCGCTTGTAAGGATGAAACAAGTATGACGCTTTAAGGGCTTATTTAGTGCCCTTTATTTCTATCTGCAATCTAACGGATTATTTCATTGTAGAGAACTCATTGATATTCCCGTTAGGTTGTAATTATGCATGTTATATTTGAGATAACTAGTGACCAAGATCTACTCAAGCAATACTATAAATTACGAGAAGAAAGCTATCGAAAAGTGTTACGGTTACCAGATTTTTGCGGAATAGAAGAAGAACTAGATCGAAAGTCTGACATACTAATCGCCCGAATCGGCAGTCAATGTCTTGGTGGGATTAGAATATGTGGTGCTGATAATATGGACTTATTGCCGCTTGAGCGGTCGGGTGAACAATTAACTCAACAGATGCCACATCTCAGTTTAAATAGCGTAGGTTATTGTCAATGGATGCGATTGTCTTTGCGTCCGGATATTAAAATTCCTCGAATTAATTTACAAAAACAGTTTTGTTTAGCCTTGACTAGATTTAGCGCTGCACTAGGTTATCGTTATGGGTTTTGTATTTCTAGTAAGGTTCACCATCGTTTCTATAAACGTTTATTTCGTCAATATGGTTATGACTATTGGAATTGTGAGAATATTTCGATTGAAAAAGAAGGCGACTTCGATGATCTTGAGCATATGCTGTGTGTCACTGACATGGACTCGGTTGCCCAAGGGGACTTAGCTAATCAATACACAGAACTCAATGTTACTTATCAGCTAAATATTCAAGAGAAATCGGCATTATACTACTGTCAGGGTTAAGTGTTGCTTGGTTTACGACCGATGGTTTGTGAGGATTATTGACTTGGTGACATAAAATGTCGTCAATAGATAGCTTGTTAACAAGCTAGTCTGATATAATCTGCCTCATTATTGTTCATTTGGTGACGTCGTATGAAGCAGCCTCAGTTGTTCACACAACATGAGCACGCCTTAGAGAAAGAATATGAGTTGTGTCCGCAGTGCGGTAGCGAACTTGCGATTAAAAATTCTAAGCACGGTCCTTTTTTGGGATGTTGTCAATATCCGGCTTGTGATTATAGCCGTCCCTTAGTTCAGCATGAAACTTTGGACGAGCAGCTCATCGACGGTTCAAACTGCCCGGTGTGCCAGCATGAGTTAGCGATTAAAAAGGGCCGCTATGGTATTTTTATTGGTTGCTCTAATTACCCCCAATGCCACCACATTGAACATCAAAATCAACTCCAACAAACCAGCTGCCCTCAATGTAGTAAGGGTCACTTAGCGCAGCGAGTATCGCGCTATGGTAAAACCTTTTATGCGTGTGATAGTTATCCGAAATGTAAGTATGTCGTTAACTATAAGCCGATTTCCAAAGTCTGCCCTGAGTGTGATTGGGCAATCTTAATCGAAAAGAAAACAGCGACTGGTACTAAAATTCAATGCCCGCAAAAAAAATGTAGTTATAAATTCGAGCGTGAATAATTTCGATACAATTATTTTATTTAAATCAGTTAGGAAAATATAATGAGCAAACCATTTGTCGCGATATTAATGGGATCAGATTCTGACCTACCCGTAATGCAACACACCTTTGATGTCCTGAAATCTTTTAATATTGCATTTGAAGTTAAGATTACATCGGCACACCGTACCCCAGAAGCAACTCACAACTATGTAACGGATGCTGAAACTCGTGGCTGTAAGGTGTTTATTTGTGCTGCTGGCTTAGCTGCTCATTTAGCTGGTGCTGTTGCTGGTATTACGACGCGTGCGGTTATTGGAGTACCAATTGACGCAGGCCCATTAAATGGCCAAGATGCATTATTGTCTACAGTAATGATGCCCGCTGGAGTTCCTGTAGCAACTGTTGCTATCGGTAAAGCAGGCGCTAAAAATGCTGGTTACTTAGCCGCGCAGATGCTGGCTGTAGCCGATGATGAATTGGCTATTGCGGTAAAAGCTGATCGTAAGGCTAATGCCGAAGCTGTGATTGCAAAAGATAAAGCGTTACAAGAGAAATTACAGTCGCTATAAATGAAATTATCAAACGACGTTGCAATTACAGCTCTGAAGCATGGCGCTGTAATTGCGTATCCCACCGAAGCTGTTTACGGCTTAGGTTGCGATCCGACTAATGAGCCAGCGGTGCAATCACTTCTTCAGATAAAGCAGCGCGATCCTGCCAAAGGTTTAATTTTAGTCGCTGGTGATTTCAAATTACTTGCTAAGTATGTTGATCTCACGCTAGTGAGTAAAACTCAATGGCAACAGATTCAGCAGAGTTGGCCGGGACCCGTTACTTGGATTCTACCTAAGAGTGAAAATTGTCCACCTTGGCTCTCCGGTCAATATAACAGCATCGCAGTAAGAGTAAGTGCTCACCCGGTTATTATTGCTTTGAGTGAGAGTTTGGGCCTGCCAATTGTTTCAACTAGCGCTAACGTGTCGGGGCTGCCTCCTGCAATGTGCGCAAAACAAGTTAATTTGAATTTTAAACATCAATTGGGTTACGTCATTGATGCGCCTTTAGGTGGAAATGATCAGCCAAGTAAAATATTTGATGGTATTACTGGCCAGCAAATAAGATAATTAGCTTATTCACAATTGACTGATGTAGGAAACATTATCGTGACTGAGGTTTCTAGCGAGAGCGTAAAATCGTATTTGTTGGCATTACAAAATAGTATATGTCAGGCACTTGAAAGCCAAGAGCCAACTAAACGTTTTGAATTTGACAGTTGGCAACGCGCCGAAGGTGGTGGCGGAGAAAGTAGAGTACTGACTAATGGTCAGGTATTTGAGCAAGCAGGAGTTAATTTTTCCCATGTAATGGGAGAGCAATTACCACCATCGGCTACGGCATTGCGTCCGGAACTCGCTGGTCGCCGCTTTGAAGCTATGGGCGTGTCGTTAGTTATTCATCCTAATAATCCATACGTTCCAACCTCACATGCCAATGTTCGTTTCTTTATCGCTTATGCCGATGACAAACCGCCGGTTTGGTGGTTTGGTGGTGGCTTAGATTTGACGCCATATTATGGTTTTGAGGCTGATTGTATCCATTGGCATCAGACAGCCAAAGACTTATGCCAGCCTTTTGGTGAGGACAAATATCCACTTTATAAGCAAGAGTGTGATCAGTATTTTCATCTTAAACATCGAAATGAAGCTCGCGGCATCGGTGGTTTATTTTTTGATGATCTCAATACGCCGGGATTTGATCAAAGTTTTGATTTTATGCAAGCGGTGGGTAACGGCTTTATAGAAGCGTATTTACCTATTGTCAAAGCGAGAAAAGAACTTGAATTTGGGGACCGAGAGCGTCAATTTCAGCTATATCGACGTGGACGTTATGTTGAGTTTAATCTTGTATATGATCGTGGGACTCACTTTGGATTACAAAGTGGCGGTCGTACCGAATCAATTTTAATGTCGATGCCTCCTTTAGTTAGATGGCAATATAATTATCAACCGGCACCAGGCAGTGCGGAAGCGCAACTTTACGAAGAATTTTTACCAATTCGAAACTGGGTATAAAACAATAGAAAAGGTAATGGGGTGAACCCTATTGCCTTTACTATATTTATATCTAACTAACACCTATCTCATCGTTAAATTCTAATATGCATCTTATAGTTAAAATAAATTAATCTAAAAAATGCATAAAGTCTGTTATCATCCATACTACTTTAGTAGCTATATTATACAAAATGTAACTACACTTATCTGGTGACCAGAATCTTAAAAGGATTCGAGTATCTCTGCCGCCGTTTTTCCGGTTAATTATGAATTAACTGAGTGTTATTGTGAACATGCTTATTGGTTCTGCGTGGAAGTAGTAGTAACCAACTTAGTCTTGCTCGAGAGAAACGAAGTTTGCGCATCTATTTTAAAATTAAAAAAACAATTAGATTACTTTATTTCATCGCGAGTGACTGGATGTTGTTACTGACTTGCTATTTTTGGGCTATACCTAAATAAGCATTAGTCGAAGTTTTAAAGACTTGTGACAATCAACTAGGCAATAATATGAGGCATTTATATTGACCTTCGTTCTATTACTATGGCGTTATGCCAAAAAATAAATTGGAGTTAGCTTCATGCAATTTAAAACAAAATTAATCGCTGCCACGACCTTGGTATTATTGCTTTCGATGTCAGTGCTATCAATCAGCCAATACCTTAAAGTTAAAACCAGTCTTGACCACACTGTTGCTGAAACATTAACAGAAGTTTCTGAAGAGTTAGCTGACAATATTTCTCATGTTATGGACAGCCATCGCGCAATGACGGCTTACATTATGGATTTAATTGATGATGATGTAACCGAAGAAAATATAATTCGCGTCGTGACTAAATCGATCGTTAAGCGTGATTTTGTGTTAGCGGGAATTGGTTTTGAATCTGACGGGCGTGTGGTATCAAATGACCCATCGTGGACACCACCATCAGATTACGACCCGAGAACTCGTCCGTGGTATCAAAATGCTAAACAAACTGGAAAAGTGATTGTAACAGCGCCATATACCGATGCTGTTTCCAATGAGGTGCTGGTTTCGATGGCTGCTCCTATGGTTGATCAAGGAAAATTTGCTGGAGCAATGTTTCTTGATGTCAGTTTGGCAGGTTTAGGAAAGACTGTTAACCGAGCAAAACCATTAAACGCCGGTTATGCCTTTTTGGTGACCGATAAAGGTGTGCTGATTTCTCACCCGGATACCAAACTGAATGGCTCTAAAATGTCAGGTTACTTTGGTTCGCAATTACAACTCAATACTGTTCAGCAAGACGTTGTTATAGATGGGCGAAACTTTGTGATCAAGCTTGCTAAGGTCGCTAATATTGATTGGTACCTTGGGGTGGCGATCGATGCTGAGATTGTCGGAGCAACAGCCAGTGAGTTGCGTAATCAAGCGTTATTATTTTCTGCTATCGCGTTATTGATAAGTATTGCGGCGATTTATTTACTGGTTACTAAATTAATGGCTCCTTTAGATAACATCACCCAGGCAATGCAAGGTATAGCCAGTGGCGAAGGCGATTTAACTCAGCGTTTAGCAACAGATAGTGATCTGGAGTTTGCTAATTTAGCTCGGGGCTTTAACGGTTTTGCCGATAAATTGCAGGTATTGATCCGCGATAGCAAAGATTTAGGCGACCAAATCATGGCCGGAACCGATGAAACTGCACGTGGCTCTTCGGCTGCGGTTGATGCTTTGACTCAGCAGTTGAGTGAGTTAGAGCAGTTAGCTACCGCGATGACTCAAATGTCGTCAACTGCCTTAGAAGTTGCTGGTTATGCCCAGCAAGCCGCTTCATCAGCAAAAGAAGCGGACGAGGCCGCGGCAGACGGCGCCGCAGTTGTCAATTCGACTTCTGATTCAATTACCCAACTATCTGTTCATATCGAGAATGCGGTTGAAGAGGTTAAATTACTCGAGCAATCAACGGGCAATATTGAAACTATTTTGTCTGTTATTAGTGGTATCGCTGAGCAAACCAACTTGTTGGCATTAAATGCAGCAATTGAAGCTGCTCGTGCTGGTGAACAAGGTCGCGGTTTTGCCGTGGTTGCTGATGAAGTACGTAATTTGGCGCAGCGTACTCAAGAATCAACGGCAGAAATTAAAAATATGATAGATATTTTGCAACAAAGCTCTGTGTCTGTTGCTAATGTTATGTCTAAATCTCAATTAGAAGCGGCTCAAAGTGTTGAAAAAGCACAGCAAGCAAACGATGCTATTAACACTATTCGAGAGTCAATTGGCCGTATCACCGATATGAATTTGCAAATAGCTGCGGCAGCTGAAGAGCAAAGTTTAGTGGCCGAAGAAGTTAATCGTAACACGGTTAACATTAAAGATTTATCACAGCAGGTATCCGATAATGCGCAAGTAACCAATCAAGATATGATGGCTCAAAAAGATCGAACGCAGCAACAGCACGATGTGCTGAGCCGCTTTATTGTATAAGGGACGGTTCTTAAGGCAAGGCTGGCTCAAGCGCTGTGATCTTGTTTTATGAGCGCTGGTACAAATATACCAACTTAGTGACAGGCCGCTCTAGCGGCCTGTGTTGTGTTATAAATCAATATTTTTCCAAATAGACCTGTGGTACATTAGCAACTCATTTCACTTACCTCACTGGCCACAGTAAACACTTATGCAGACACGTTCGTTGATCCGGATTTTGGGTTTATTAATTACCATTTTCAGTACTACCTTGTTACTCCCCGGGTTAGTTGCTGCCATTTTTAATGATGGTGGTGGTGTTGCTTTCGTACAATCATTTTTCCTTTGTGTCGTTTTTGGCTTTTTATGTTGGTACCCCAACCGAGGGCACAGAAAAGAGCTAAATGTACGAGATGGTTTTATCGTTGTGGTGATGTTTTGGCTGGTACTAGGCAGTGTTGGTGCCGTGCCGTTTGTGTTGTCAGACCGCCCAGATATGACATTAGTTGATAGTGTCTTTGAATCTTTTTCGGCGCTGACAACCACTGGTGCGACAGTTATCACCGGCCTTGACGATTTACCAAAAGCTATTCTCTTTTATCGTCATTTGCTGCAATGGCTTGGTGGTATGGGCATCATTGTCTTAGCTGTTGCAGTCTTGCCGATGCTTGGTGTTGGTGGTATGCAGCTATATAGGGCGGAAACCCCTGGGCCAGTTAAAGATTCAAAAATGACACCACGCATTGCCGAAACAGCTAAAGCATTGTGGTATATATATTTTACCTTAACCATTGCCTGTGCTGCCGCTTATTGGGCAGCTGGCATGTCGGTATTCGATGCAATTTGTCATAGCTTTTCCACGATTGCAATCGGCGGCTTCTCAACTCATGATGCCAGCATGGGGTATTTTGATTCATATAGTATCAACCTCATTTGTGTGATCTTTTTACTCATTTCAGGCATCAACTTTAGTTTGCATTACGCGGCTATTATCCGCCCGAGAAAAATGCTGCGTTCGTATTTTAGCGATCCTGAAATGCGCCTTTTCTTAGGGCTGCAATTAGCGCTGGTATTGGTGGTTTTTTCTGTTTTATATAAAGAAAATATTTATTTAACTGCCGATGAAGCCTTTAGTCATGCGTTATTTCAGGCGGTATCAGTCTCAACCACCGCAGGCTTTGGCACCGACAGTTTTAGTGGCTGGCCATTATTTTTACCATTATTGTTAATCTTTACGTCATTTGTTGGTGGCTGTGCGGGTTCAACTGGCGGTGGCATGAAAGTAATCAGGGTGGTGTTGCTATTTTTACAGGGAGCGCGAGAGCTTAAGCGTTTGGTGCATCCCCGCGCAATTTTTGCGATTCGACTTGGTAATAAAGCGTTACCAGATCGCGTCGTTGATGCCGTTTGGGGTTTTTTTGCCGCTTACGCACTAGTTTTTGTGGTGTGTATGCTGGCCTTGTTATATACCGGCCTTGATGATGTTACAGCGTTTAGTGCGACCGCGGCCTGTTTGAATAACCTTGGGCCTGGCTTGGGCGAAGTTGCAGCACATTATGGCAACATTAATGACAGTGCCAAATGGATCTTAGTTATGGCGATGCTATTTGGGCGACTGGAAATTTTTACTTTACTGGTTTTATTTACTCCAACGTTCTGGAAAGGTTAATAGATGTCTTATACCTTAATTATATATTCGACCACCGATGGTCAAACAAAGAAAATTTGTGAGGCGTTAACCTCACAATTGACCGATGCAGGCAAGGAAGTTCGCTTAAGTCCGTTAGCGCAGCAGTCGCAGATAGATTGGGAGCAGGTTGAGCAAGTTTATTTGGGTGCTTCGATCCGATATGGTAATTTTAACAAAGAATTACAAACGTTTATTACCAAAGAGCAAGCTCAGCTGGCAGCGCGGCCGAACGGATTTTTCTGTGTTAATTTGACGGCGCGCAAGCCTGAAAAGAATACGCCAACAACTAATGCCTACATGGTTAAGTTTATAAGTAATTCGCCGTGGCAACCGCAGTTACAAGCGGTATTTGCCGGCGCTTTACGGTACAGCAAGTACCGTTGGTTTGACCGACGCATGATCCAGTTTATTATGAAGTTAACTGGCGGCGTCACTGATACCTCACAAGACATTGAATATACCGATTGGGCCAAGGTTGCACAATTTGGTCGCGAGATCCTTGCACAAAAGTAGTAATGCACTGATATAAGGAGAGCAAATGTCCCCACCTGTATCCGACTTGTTAATCAGAACCCCGACTCGACGCAATAAATTGTTTTCATTGTTAGCTGGTGGCTTATTATGGTTTGGCAGTACCGTGCTAGTGTATCAGTGGCCAGTGCTGCAGCTCGCCATTTTATTGGGCTATCTAGCAGGCGCATTGTTAATCTTTGTTGGATTTTTAAAATACTCTGAGCCTGAGTATAGCTTGGCGCTAGGCCAACACTCGTTACAGTACATTCATCGTTATGGGCGCTGGTCAATCGAGTGGCAGGATATAATCTTGGTCGCCCATCCTAGTATCCGGTATGGACTGGAGCGATGTGATATTCCATATCTTGGGATTAAACTAAATGACGTTGCAGCAGTTGCCCATTCTGTTTCTCCGCGTTTGGCGAGTCGCCAAATTCATGAACAGCGAGATATATTAATGCTCGCTCATCAGCAAGAGTTACTGAGCTTAGAGCAAATTACAATTAACTTCTCAGAGTATAAGTTGGCTAATAACCAAGTAATCAATGGTCCGCGCGCGGCATGGCTTCATCAGATGGCGGCGTTGCGTAGCGCCTATGGTTATGACTTGTACGTGCCGGTAACTAGTTTTGCTCACTCGCCCGCGCAAATGATTGCGTTACTCAATAAATACCGACTCGCGGCGGCGACTCGGGTTTAAATTACGAGGGTAAGTAATACGGCAGTTCGGGGCACAGTTTCCGGGTTAAAGGAAGAATGCACTCGGTGAGAATAAACGTTCAACATCACCAATATATTTTTTGTCGACTAAAAATAGAATGACATGGTCGTCGGAATGTATCTCAGTTTTGTCGTGGGCAATTAATACTTCGTTACCCCTTACAATGGCGCCAATCGTGGTGCCTGGTGGTAGCTTGATATCCATTACGCGGCGGCCAACGACTTTCGACGTCATGGCGTCACCATGAGCTATCGCTTCGATAGCTTCGGCTGCTCCACGACGCAAGGAATATACATTGCTGATGTCACCTCGCCGCACGTGTGACAGTAAGGCCGAAATAGTGATCTGTTGTGGCGAGATAGTAATATCAATATTAGTATCTTCCATTAAATCAGCATAAACACTGCGTTGGATAAGCACCATGACTTTTTTAGCGCCCATCCGCTTGGCCAGCATCGATGACATGATATTCGCTTCATCGTCGTTGGTTACCGCAATAAATAAATCTGTTTGGTCGATATTTTCTTCGCTCAGCAACTCATGATCGGCGCCGTCACCACAAAATACCGTTGCTTTAACCAAATTTTGCGACAGTGTTTGGGCACGTTTTGGATTGCGTTCGATTAGCTTAACTTGGTGGTTTTTCTCTAGCTGGCTAGCCAAGCCTGCACCGATATTACCGCCACCGACAATCATAATACGTTTGTAGGTGTTCTCCAGTTTCTGTAACTCACTCATTACTGCACGGATGTGACCCGTTGCGGCAATGAAAAACACTTCATCGTCGGCTTCGATAATCGTGGTGCCTTGTGGCCTAACCGGTCGCCCTTGCCGAAATATCGCTGCAACTCGGGCATCAATATTTGGCATATGTTCTCGCAATGCCGACAGAGCATGACCAACTAACGGCCCACCATAATAAGCGCGTACTGCGACTAAACTGACTTTGCGTTGCGCAAACTGCAGCACCTGCAATGCGCCAGGATAATCAACAAGACGTCTGATATATCCAGTCACTAATGTCTCAGGCGAAATTAACTCATCAATAACAAAACCACGATGGCTTGGTGGTTGATTTTTTAGTTGCTTGCTCGAGTAAAATAATGATTTGGCGTATTCAAGGTAATTTTCGTCGCGGATTCTGGCAATTTTAGTGGGCACATCAAACAGTGAATAAGCAACATGACAGGCGGTCATATTAATTTCATCGGAGTTGGTCACGGCGATTAATAAATCGGCGTCATCGGCTCCCGCTTCCTGCAATGTTTGCGGGTGGGAGCCGTGACCAAGTACAACCCGTAAATCTAATTTATCTTTGAGTTCAGCCAAAGCATCACGATCATTATCAATAATGGTAATGTCGCTATCTTCACCGACCAGGTTTTCAGCCAAGCTGCCGCCAACTTGACCTGCGCCTAAGATAATTATCTTCACAGCAATGTCCTTATATTTTTTTAATCAACTTAGCGTAGTAAAAACCATCAACGTCATGTTCGCCAGGCAATATCTGCCAGCCTGGAGCTTCAGGCGTATCATTATCGTGTAATGGCACTAATTGCGCATCGGTCTGTTGACCTAAAAACTTAATTATTTGTTGATTATTTTCATCTGGCAATACCGAACAAGTGGCATAAATTAGGGTGCCGCCTGGTTTTAATAATTGCCAGCAAGCTTGTAATATTTGCTGTTGCAATAATACCAGTGGGGCAATGTCGCTCTCGCGTCTTAGCCATTTGATATCTGGATTACGGCGGATAACACCGGTCGCCGAACAAGGAGCGTCAAGTAAGATCCGGTCGAACTTTCGATCTGATGACCACCAACTTGCTGGATCCGTACCGTCGCCACAAATTAGCTGTGCAGTCAGACCGATGCGGTCAAGGTTTTCTTGAACTCGTTCTAAGCGTCGCTGATCGCAGTCTAATGCAATAACTTCAACATCTTTAGTTAATTCAAGGATGTGACATGTCTTGCCGCCAGGTGCAGCGCAAGCGTCTAACACTAATTCACCGGGCTGAGCATCGAGCAATTGCGCGGCTTGTTGGGCTGCTGCATCTTGAACTGAACAGCTACCTTGGTCAAAATTAGGCAGTTTGAATACCGGGCTTGGCTGGGCTAATAAAATACTATTATCGCCATATTCACCAGCGCTGGCTTCGATCTCAAGTTCATGCAGCTGGGCCAGATAAGCTTCGCGGCTTTGTTGGCTGATATTGTTACGTAACCACATTGGTGAACGTTGATTGTTAGCGGTTAATATTTGTTGCCAACCAGTCGGGTAAGCCTTGCTTAAACGTTTAATTAACCAACTCGGGTGATTAAACTGCAGTGGGGCTTTACCGGGCATTTGCTCCGCTAATTGCAGGTGTTGGCGTTGTAAATTACGCAATACGCCATTAATTAATCCTTTAATCTTAGGGCGTTTTAAATCGATGCAAGCTTCAACGGTTTCAGCCAATGCAGCGTGAGCTGGTATGCGGGTATGCAATAATTGATAAGCCCCTACGAGTAATAAATAGTGGACTACCCGTTGTTTACCCGTCATTGGTTTGTCCATTAACTTGGTAATGTAAAACTCAAGTTGTGGTAAGTGACGCATAATACCGTAACAAAGCTCTTGTAATAGGGCCTTGTCTTTTGGGTTTTCTAATTCTTGTTGGGCAGCAGGTAAAGCGGTAGCAAGTGATTCGCCTTTATCTAAGACTGCGCCAATGATTTGCGCGGTAACGGCTCGCAAGTTCATAGTAGGTTTCCTGGGGCAAATAAAGCTTTGCGGCTATTTAAAATGTCTGCAGCAGCCATGGCTTTTTTACCTGGGAACTGAAGTTGTTGTAATACAATGGCACCTGAGCCGGTAGCGATGACGATACCTTGTTTGTCGGCGGCAATAATTGTGCCTGGTGCCTCGGTAGTTGTGGTCTCACTAAGCTGGGCTTTCGATACTTTAATTGTCATGCCATCAAGTTCAAAAGTAGAAATTGGCCACGGATTAAAGGCGCGAATGCAGCGCTCAATCAATAAAGCATCGTCTTGCCAATTAATTTTTGCTTCATCTTTCGATAGTTTGGCGGCGTAATTGGTTTTACTTTCGTCTTGCACTTCTGCTGGTAACTTGTTTTGAGCTAACAGATCAATGGCTTGAGTTAAAGCGACAGGACCTAACTCGGCCAGACGTTGATATAACGTCGCACTGGTTTCATCAGGAGCGATATCAAGTGCAGCTTTATACAGCATCGGGCCAGTATCTAGACCTTGGTCCATCTGCATAATGGTAACGCCACTTTGCTTATCTCCAGCCCAAATAGCACGTTGAATAGGAGCGGCGCCGCGCCAGCGAGGCAGTAAAGAGCCATGGACATTGATGCAGCCTAAACGTGGCGTGTCTAAAATTACTTGCGGCAGAATTAAGCCATAAGCAACCACGACCATTAAGTCAGCATTAAATAAAGCAAGCTGTTGCTCTGCTTCAAGAGCCTTAAGCGTTTTAGGCTGAATAACCGTTAGACCATGCTCAGTTGCCAATTGTTTTACCGCACTGGCTTGCAGTTTTTTACCGCGCCCTGATGGGGTATCTTCTTTGGTGTAAACGGCTACGATGTCGTGAGGAGAATCAAGTAATGCTGCTAAGTGCTGGGCTGCAAAGTCAGGCGTGCCAGCAAAAATTATACGCAATGGTTGCAACTTAGCTTTCCTCTTGTGAGTGATGCTTAGCTTCTTTTTCTAATTTTTTCTGGATCCGTTTGCGTTTTAACGGTGATAAGTAATCGACAAATAATTTACCGATCAAATGGTCTAACTCATGTTGTACACAAACCGCTAATAAACCAGTGGCATCAAACTCAAAACTGTTGCCGTCACGATCTAGTGCTTTTACACTGATTTCTTCGGCGCGCTCAACCGTGGCGTAAGTACCAGGTACAGATAAGCAGCCTTCTTCATTTTGAATCGAACCTTTAGTGGCGGTAATTTCAGGATTGATCATGACAATGGGTGTATCACCTTGTTCAGAGCAGTCCATCACTACAATGCGCAGGTGGATATCAGCTTGTGTTGCCGCTAGGCCAACCCCTTTTTCATCGTACATTGTTTCAAGCATGTCATCGACGATGGCTTGAACTTGAGGTGTTACTTGTTCGACAGGTGCCGCAACAGTTCGTAACCGTTTGTCAGGAAAGCGTAAAACATTAAGAATAGACATTAAATTTCTCGAAAATTAAGCACTAACAGAATTAGGCTTGGTATAAAACTATGATATGCTCTTATTTTATACATTTAGCGCTGGCTTTTACAGGTTTATCTGCGAGCAGCTGCTGCTATTTGTAAGGATTGAAGCTAAATCACGCTTATATTGTTTACTGCTTGGTTGGAATGAGTAATGATCAGCTAAATCTAAGCAAATAATACAAAGGATGCTGTAATGAAGCGACTTTTTTTGGTTTTAACTGTTATCGGGTTTGCCTTTGGGGTTAGTGCTGATGTTCTGAAAATAAAATCGGACTCTCCTAGCCGCTATGTGGTCGTTAAAGGCGATACTTTGTGGGATATTTCCGCTCAGTTTTTAAAATCACCGTGGCGTTGGCCTGAAATTTGGGGTTATAACAAACAAATAAATGATCCACATTGGATTTATCCAGGAGATGTGATTTCCTTGGTTTATGTCAATGGGGTGCCGAGATTAGTTCTTGCTAACGGCAGCGGAAAAAAGCAATTGAAAATGGTGCCACACGGCCGGATTATAGATCAACGTCAACCGATCCCGACCTTATCTTTGGCGGACATTGGGCATTACCTAACCGACAACAAAATCGTCTCGGATCGCCAAATTGAAGATCTACCTCTTATCGTCGGCAGTGAACGTTCGACTCTGTTTTACAAGGTTGGTGATATTGTTTATGTCAATCAAGAGCTTCCTGTCGATGGGTTGTATGGCTTTTATAATAAAGGTCGTCGCTTTTCATCGGTCGCAGATGACGATTTTCTTGGTAATGAAATAGAGCTAAGCGGTGTGGCTCGTGTCACTGTCTCTGCCGCGATTAGTCGCCTCGAATTATTATCTACCGCCAGAGCGGTCAAAAATGGCCAAATGGTCATGGCGCTGGCAGATACTGACAGCTTGCCCGCTTATTTCACTCCGCGGCCCGCCGCGATTGATGTGATGTCGACTGTTGTCGCGTCAGCACAGCATTTTCGTGATATTGGCAAGAATTCAGTGGTTATCATCGAAGGGGGTAGCAATCAAGGAATTAAACAGGGCAGTGTGTTTTCAGTTTATCGTCCTGGCACGATTCAGTTAATTGATGGTGATAATCGTGTGCGTGGGCCTCTAGAATTAAGGCGTTATGATCATATTAAAGCCTATTTTGTTAAGCAAAATCAATTAAAGTTACCCGATGTATATCGAGGGAAGTTAATGGTTTTTCAAACGTTCGAAAAAGTCAGCTACGCGTTAGTTATTGAATTAGCTAGTCCGATACGGATTGGCGACGAATTAATTAATCCGCTGGCCGCTCGCTAACTTTTTTAGTCTATCTGCTATAATCTGATGATGGCGTTTACGGTAAAATGTAAGCGCTGGATTTGATATTTAGCTATTGTCTCTGGTCAATTCTTAATGTAGTTCAACTCCACGAAGCCGCTTGGCTTTGATTGTTTTCCATCTTAAAACGATCATTTAAGGAGTCTGAATGGATAAGCTACAGCAGTTGTTAACTCTTGACCTATTGCCTGGCATTGGTTGTTATCGGCTACGACAAAAGCTTAAGGGCTTGTCACCTTTTGAATTATTTAACTGTACAGAATTAGAATTGGTGGCATTGGGCTTTAATGCGCCACAACGAGCGATTATACAAGCGCCTTACCAGCCTGTTATTACCTCCGTTACCACATGGCTCAATGGTGCTGGTAATCGCCGAGTAGTGAGCTTTTTTGACTCTGAATATCCCTCTTTATTAAAGCAAATATCATCTCCTCCTTTATTATTGTTTTGTCAGGGCAATGTTGAATTGTTAACGCGGCCTCAGTTAGCGATTGTTGGCAGTCGAGCACCAACTATTACAGCGCGCGAAACCGCTAAATCATTAGCGCATGATCTAGCTGTTTCCGGCTTAACGATTACCAGTGGATTGGCGACTGGCATTGATAGTTGTGCCCATATAGGTGCTATATCGGTTCAAGGAACAACTATTGCTGTACTAGGTAGTGGTCTTAAGAACATTTATCCACGCTCAAATGGCGATCTTGCTGCTAATATCTCTCAAACAGGTTTGTTGGTATCAGAGTTTTGGCCTGACGTATTACCTAAAGCACCAAACTTTCCGCGCCGCAATAGAA
This sequence comes from Gammaproteobacteria bacterium, assembly GCA_013214945.1. Lineage (NCBI taxonomy): Bacteria > Pseudomonadati > Pseudomonadota > Gammaproteobacteria > Gammaproteobacteria bacterium. The sequence goes on along the minus strand of JABSRT010000010.1, from coordinate 148,865 downwards.
TTGTTAGCGGACTGTCATTGGGTGTGGTGGTGGTTGAAGCTGCGCAACGCAGTGGCTCGTTGATTACAGCGAGATTGGCTGCCGAACAAAACCGTGAGGTTTTTGCCGTTCCAGGCTCGGTAAATAACCCCAAAGTGCAAGGTTGTCATAAATTAATTAATCAAGGTGCTAAACTTGTAGCGACTGCGGCCGATATCTTAGAAGAGTTGCCAATAGATAGTTTTGATCTGGCAACAATGGAACATAAGATACATAGCCGATTATCGCCGCAGTCATTGTTACCGTTTGATATCATTTTGGATAGCGTTGGGTTCGAAACAACGTCAATAGACCAAGTTGTTGAACGTAGTAAGATGTCTATTGAAATCGTGCTGCAGCAATTACTGACGTTAGAATTGGCTGGGCTTATTGTTTTGGGATCCGGTGGTTATATCCGTATTTCAGGAGGTGGGTAATGTTTAAATGTCTTATGTATTTATTTGAAAACTATATTCATAGTGAGCTCAATGTAATGGCTGATCATAAATTATTAACTGATGAATTGACCGGAGCCGGATTTCAAAAAGATGAAGTTTTTAAAGCTTTGGCCTGGATTGAACGCTTAGCTGGCATGCAAGACAACAGGGATAGCTCGCTGTTGATTAACAAGTCGGTTTCTTCGATTAGGATCTATACAGACCGTGAAGCGTTACAACTTGATATGGAATGTCGTGGCTTTTTACATTTTTTGGAACAGGTTGGCGTATTAGCACCTGAAACGCGTGAAATGGTAATAGACCGAGCGCTTGAGATTGAAAACAGAGCTTTTTCGGTTGATGACTTAAAATGGGTTATTTTAATGGTGTTATTTAACCTGTCAGGAGAAGAGCAAGCGTTTACTCAGCTTGAAGGGTTAATGTTTGATGCCGGTGGCGGAATAATGCACTAGTGTAAGTGACTATCTCACCCCTAAAACACTCTATTTGAGTGTTTTTTGTTTTGGGTGCTTTGTCTTTCCCAGTTATTTATTTCATCTGCCACCAACAGATTCCCTAATCATCGCTATTAATCTCAGTGTATAGCTTGCATGGTATGATTATTGCTATAATTAATCATATGGTGATATTTAGTCAACGCGAAAATTTGTGCGTTATGCCTTCGTTTCAGTGAGTTAGCAAGAGTTGTGTAGTGGTGGTATCAAGTTTTTAATTTATCGACGCCCCGTAATAGTGCAAGTCGCACCAACCTAGGCTTAAGCAATCGCCCTCGATTATATATCAGTTTTAGGTCGTTATTTGAGAAAGTAAGCGTTGAAATAGCCTGCTGTAATAAAAATTCACTGAAAATTAATAACTAATGAATTAACGGTCTTAGGCGTAGCGAGCATTACATAATATGCTATGACCTATTAAGTCAGAGCACACCCGCTACAACCCCGAAGTAATAAGAGAAGCGTCATGAGTAAAACAATCACAAAAATAGCAATGAAAGGGGTTTTACAACCAGGGGAAGTTGCCTTGGTCGGTGCTGGGCCTGGCGACCCTGAATTATTAACCATTAAAGCGTTACGTTTTATTGAGCAAGCCGAAGTGGCTATTTACGATCGCTTAGTCAGCGATGAAATTATGGCGCTATTACCAGACCGTTGCGAAAAATACTATGTTGGTAAAAAACAAGCCAAGCATTGCGTGCCACAAGATGGTATCAATCAAATGCTCAGCGACCAAGCATTGCTCGGTAAGCGAGTGTTGCGGCTAAAGGGTGGTGATCCATTTGTGTTTGGCCGTGGCGGCGAAGAGGTGGAACATTTGCTGGCGCAAGGCGTAAATTGTCATGTCGCGCCAGGCATTACCGCGGCATCGGCTTGTACAACCTATGCTGGCATCCCATTGACCCATCGTGGAGTCGCCCAAGGCTGTACTTTTATTACCGGCCACTTACAAAATGATGGTCAGCTAGATTTACCATGGCAAAGCCTCAGCAGCAGTTCTCAGACAGTGGTCTTTTATATGGGCATCAATAGCCTCCCAACTATAGCGAAAGAATTAATGGCACATGGTCGCGGTGCTAATACTCCGGCAGCCTTAATTCGTAATGGCACTAGGCATAATCAAGAAGTTTACCGAGGTACTTTAGCGACACTGGCCGAGCTGGTTGAGCTGCATAACATTAAGCCGCCAGCGCTGATTGTTATTGGTGATGTGGTTGAACAATTTGAACCACAGCAGGTAGGGAAATTAGGTTATTTTAATGCAACGAAACCGCAAGTTCAGCAACAGGCTATTTAGCCAGTCGTTAACAATATAGCTAATAATTGGCTCAGATATTATAGGTAGTAATGTGCAGTATTTTCCAATCTTTGTCGATGGTGAGCAGTTAAATGTATTGGTTGTTGGCGGGGGTGAAGTAGCAACGCGCAAAGTAGAATTAATCCTTAAAACGCCAGCGAAAGTTACCGTCGTCTCGCCGCAGCTATCATCAAGCTTAAAAAGTTTAAATCACCAAGGCAAACTTAATTATATCAATAGTGATTATGATAAAGCCCTGTTGGCGGGTAAGCAGTTGGTGTTTGTCGCCACGGCAGATCATGAAATTAATCGGCAGGTTAGCCTAGATGCTCGCGCCGCTGGTGTTTTAGCTAATGTCGTGGATTCACCTGAACTTTGTCACTTTATTACGCCATCGATTGTTGATCGTTCGCCAATGGTCTTTGCGATTAGCAGTGAAGGCAAGTCTCCGGTTTTAGTGAGATACTGGCGTGAAAAGCTTGAAACGCTGGTGCCGCAAAATATGGGACGAATCGCGACATTTGCTGGTGAAAAGCGTAAGCAAATTAAACAGAAACTCGATAGCGTGACCAAGCGTCGCAATTTTTGGGAGCTGTTCTTTTCCAGCTCGCGTAGCGAGCAGCCGCAACAATTGGAAAGTTTTTATCAGCAGTTAATCGCGCAATCAGACAATCAACAGCCAGTTTCTGGCGAGTTGTATGTCGTTGAAGCGCCACAACAGCCTGATTTGTTGTCCTTGGCTGCATTGCGGCATATGCAAAAGGCTGATATTGCCGTTTATGATGACCAGATTAGTAGTGCTGTGCTTGAATTAATCAGGCGCGACGCTGACCGTGAGCTAGCTTCAGTGGATATTGACACTCAAATTGAGAGTTTATTGAAGCAAGGATTACGGGTGTGTTATTTATCAACGACACCTGCCACCAGCCAAGCTCCATTATGGCGCAAGTTTAAAGCAGCCAACTTTAGCGTTGGTTATTTTTCTGCCGCCGCTTTGTTACCTGATTAAGAGGAAACTAGTTATTACTCGTAAAAAAAGCTAATATTCGCCGCCTCAGAGTTCTCTGATACCTTGTAATGTCTGCTATATGGAATCGTAATGTCTACTTTAATGGAAACTACTTCGGCTGAACCTGCTACGGCTAATGTGCATGAGCGAATTTTTAATTTTTGTCTAATTGGTTATGCCTTTGTGATGCCGCTTTCGCGGGCTGGGCTAGTATTTTTTAGCATACTGATTATTTTATTGTTTTTATTTAAACCGGGCAATCGAGCTCAATTATTTCAACTCAAACAAAATAAAACCTTTGTTGCTTTCGCCTGTTTGATTGGTTTTTATGTGTTGTCATTAACATGGATTAAGCCAACCAATTGGCCTCAAGCAATTGACTATATCGGTAAGTATTGGTACTTATTACCGGGGTTCATTTTAGGGTTAAGCCTAAAAAAATCACAGATACTAATCTTGTTAACGGCCTTCTCGTGCGGAATGTTCGCCAGTGAAATGATCTCGTATGGGATATTTTTTGAGTTGTTTACTTATAAAAATGTGCCACCGAGCAACCCTTCGCCCTTTATGAAGCACCTTGAGTACAGTATCTTTTTATCATTATCAGCCTTACTGGTGTTAAGTCGGATACTGTTTGAAAAATCTAATAAATATAAGTTACTCTATTTGTTATTTTTCACTTCATTGACCATCAATTTATTTATTACCGGTGGCCGCAGTGGCCAGTTGGCGTTTGTGATCTCGATTGTGGTGTTGTTTATTCTTCATTTCGAGAACAAGCTTAAAGCGTTGGTATTATCGACATTATTTGGCGCTATTATTTTAACGACAGCTTACCAAACCAGTGATTTATTCCATCAGCGAATTAATGCGGGAATAAACAATGTCAGCAGCGTGATTGAACAGGACGATTTTTGTTCTTCGTGGGGCAATCGGGCTGGTGCGTTAGTTGTTGCTAAAGATATTATAGTTATTCATCCATTAATCGGGACTGGCACGGTTGATAACATTGATTTATTACGTGAGATAATTGATGTCAAATATCCAGAGTTTAGTTGTTTGCGCTGGTTTATGCATTTCCATAACCAATACGCCCAAGTGGTAACTGAAATTGGCCTAGTTGGTTTAGCATTGTTTTTAATGATGTTTTATCGTATCTATCAAATTCCGTTGCAAGACCCACTCTTTGTGGCACTTAAGGTTATGTTTTTAAGTGTATTTTTAGTTGGCTTTATCGCCGAGCCCTATTTACACAAACAATTTACCTTAGGTTTATTTTCCTTGATCCTTGGACTGCTGTTGGCACAAAGTCGAGTCGAAGCTGAGGCGGTAAATTTAGTGGTTGGAGATAATAAACGATGAAAATTTGGGTTGATGCCGATGCCTGTCCAATCGTTATAAAAGACATTTTATATCGAGCGGCCCATCGCGCTAAAATTGAAATGATTTTGGTCGCCAATCAAGTGCTGCGAGTACCGCCGTCGCCGTATATCAAGACCCTTAAAGTTGATAGTGGCTTTGATGTCGCTGATGATGAAATAGTATTGCGGCTGACACCGGGTGATTTAGTGATCACCAGTGACATTCCTTTAGCGGCTGAGGTGATCGAAAAAGGGGGGCAAGCCTTGAGTCCGCGTGGTGAGCTGCATACAACGGAGAATATCAAAGCGCGACTTAATATTCGTGACTTTATGGACACCATGCGCGCGAGTGGCGCCCATACTGGCGGACCGCCACCGTTAAATAAGGCAGATCGTCAGCAGTTTGCTAATCATTTAGATAAAATTATTGCGAGATTTATCGGACAGGTTAAGACCAATTAGAATCATTAACTTGAATTTTGGTGGTTTCTTTGTAACGCATTGAAATTTAATCAATACAAATATAATTAACTAAGCAAGGAGTCTAAAATGCAACAAATCGCATTAGTCACTGGTGGTAGTCGTGGCATTGGCGCGGCAACAGCATTGCTGCTAGCAGAGCAAGGTTATGATCTGTGTATTAATTATAAGAGTAACCAGCAGGCGGCTCAGAAGCTGCAACAGCAAATATTAGCGCTAGGTCGTCGAGTGATTATTTTTCAGGCCGATATCTCCAATGAAGCGGATGTGGTTCGGTTATTTAATGCGATTGATAGTGAACTGGGCAGCATAACAGCCTTGGTTAACAATGCTGGAATTTTGCAGCAACAAATGCGGGTTGAAGATATGACCGCGCAGCGGATTAACCAGATCCTCACGACCAATGTGACTGGTTACTTTCTATGTTGTCGTGAAGCCGTTAAACGGATGTCACTTAACAACAACGGTCAGGGTGGGGCAATTGTTAACGTCGGTTCGGTCGCTTCACGACTTGGCGGTGCCAATGAATATGTTGATTATGCGGCGTCAAAAGGAGCAATAGATACGTTAACCACTGGTTTAGCGCTAGAAGTTGCTGGTGAGGGAATTAGAGTGAACTGTGTTCGTCCTGGCTTAATTTATACCGAAATGCATGCCGCTGGTGGTGAGCCGGGCCGAGTGGATCGAATGGCACCTTCATTGCCGATGGGGCGTGGAGGCCAACCAAGCGAGGTTGCTCAAGCGATAGTCTGGTTATTATCGGAGCAAGCGTCATATGCTACCGGGACTTTCGTTGATTTAGCTGGTGGGCGTTAAACAGACCAAGCCTGCATGAACATGCTGACTTGGTCGTTACGGTAAAGAGAATAGCGTTATTACATTTTTTTGACGTACTGAGTCAGGATCACAATTCTAGTACCGTTAACACGTCCTTCGATATGCTCTGGATTTGAAGTTAATGAAATTCCACGTACTGGAGTACCGCGTTTGGCGGTAAAGTTAGCGCCTTTAACCACTAAATCTTTAATTAATACCACATTATCACCAGCACTTAAGGTTGAGCCGTTACTGTCAACATGTGGTTCGTCTAATTCAACTTCAGCACTGCCCTTATTTGCCCACTCAAGCGTTGCATCGTCAAGATATAACATATCTAGTAAGTCTTGAGCCCATGCTTCTCCAGCCCCAATTAAACGATTTAGCATACGATAAGCCATTACCTGAACGACCGGCACTTGACTCCACATACTGTCGTTAAGACAACGCCAATGGTTAACGTTTAGGGCATCAGCTTGCTCGATCTCAATTTTACAGGTGTCACACAGTAAAATACATTTATCAGAATGAGCCTCTGTCGGCGGTACCTCAAATACTGATAAGTTATTGGCACTGGCGCATAATTCACAGGTTGAATCACTACGTTGTTTTAACGCGGTTTCAATAGACATCTTTAACTACCTTAATCTAAGAGCAAACAAGTAGGTGGGTATTGCTCTGGAAAACATCGCCGACGGCGATAACAATGAGCCTTATTATATCAGTATTATCAATGCCGGCAGTAGCTTTGTTGATTCACAATAATCAACAGAGACGACACAGCCCAATAATTGAGGTAAATCAGAGTAAATCCTTGCTTAGGGTGTTGAGATAAACCAAATGTATACTACACTTTCAAGATGAAAAATCAGTATAAACTTTGGTCTTGCAGCCTATTAATTACTTGGCAACTTTCAGCACAGTCATTGAGTTTAACGACCAGTTTACCGCCGTTTGCCCCTTTTTATGTTGATGCCAATAAGGATTGCCGGGGCGTAGGCGTTAAAATTCTTGATCTTATCACCCGGCAAACGGGGGTTCATTTTGAGATTGAGAGCTATCCTTACGCCCGTATTTTAAAGGCCTTAAAGTCACGTAAGTTAGACGCAGCATTAATATTTAAGAACAGGATGTTGCGTGATGATGTTTATTATGTAGGGCCGGTGACAACATCGCGGATATTAGTGGTAAGTCTCGGTGAGGCACAATCGCAATCTTACCTTGATCTCAAGCAATTACAGAGCATAGCGGTGATTAGAAAGGCGCAATATCAAGTCGACTTTGATCAGGATCGCGAGCTAAATAAAATCTATGTCGAGAGCTATCAGCAAGGGTTGAAAATGTTGAAGGTTGGCCTAGTAGAAGCGATAATTGGCTCTGAACTTGGCCTGAGTTATGCGATGAAGCAACTGGCGATCAATCCAAGCATATTAAAACAAGCTTACCATCTTGGTAATAAAGAAGCGTGGTTGCACCTATCTAAGACCGATAACCACAGAGCTTTAATTTCGATATTACAACAGGGCGTTGATCGGATATATCGATTTAACTTAACGGTTGAAGTTTATCGTCAGCAAGTTGAGCAAGGCTGCTATCCATGAAGATTAAGGTACTGTTGTTGCTATGAGGGGCGAGCCCTCATAGCACTGGCCAATATATAACAGGTTATTTGTGATCGATTTCGGCAATAAATTTGTTTGACTCGGATATCGAGTTATTGACCTCTGTCAGCAATGAGCTAATTTCTTGTTTTAGCCCCTCAAACTCAAGGCTTATAGCGCCAATTGCACGGGCGTTAAGGTTGTGTTTTAGATACAGCACATTGTCTTTTAATGAGCTAAGTACCTGCAGCATCTTGTGTTCGGCGCGGCGCATCGAGCGCAATAATGCTTGATAAGAATTTTTGGTCTTGCGCAACTGCTTTGTGCTGCTGCGTTTATATTTAGTGCTCGAGTATTGCTCGATCTCGTCCTGCCACTCGTCAAAAAGGGCCGCGGCGACACTTTCAATGTCATCTATTCGTGCGCTAACCAGATCTGCTGCGTCCTGACTTGAATCATACTGATCTGATAGTGAATCATAGGCTAGTTGCACATCGCCGCCATCAAAGTCTATTAAGGTGCTAAGCTCATCGAGCGCCGACTTAAATTGCTGCTGGGCTTGAGTTTGAGCGTCACGAGCATCTTCGACCCGATCGACTAATATATCCCGTTTAGCAATGCCTAGTTGCTCCATGGCATTAAAATACACAGTCTGACAACCAAGCAGACTTAACACGACAAGCGTAGCCGCGAGAGCTTTAAACATTATAATATCCTTGTGAGTTTTTGCGCGTTAGCTATATTATAACAACACAAAGCTAGCTATGATTAAATCTATTTTGTTTTATCTTATGTCGTAATAGGAGATGCTCACCTGTGAATCATAAATCACGAAGTGCTGTGAATTTTTTCAGTCAGCTGCCACTTTTGTTTTTACACATCAAACAGCGAGCTGTGCAAAATCGGTTACGAATGGCGGCGGGATACTTGTCTTATGTCACTTTGTTGTCGATTGTACCTTTAGTCTCAGTGGTTTTTTCTATGCTGTCTGCTTTTCCTGTTTTTGACAAAATTAAGAGCCAAATAGAGCTGTACGTTTACAGTAACTTTTTGCCCACGGCTGGCGATATTGTGCAGCAAAACCTAACTGAGTTTGTCAATAATGCCTCTAAAGCCAGTGCAGTTGGCATTGTGGCATTAGTGTTTATCGCCTTATTACTTATTTCTAACATTGATAAAGTACTTAACGAAATTTGGCGCAGTCCAACCAAGCGACCGATAGTCATTTCTTTTTCTATTTACTGGATGATCCTAACGCTTGGGCCGCTATTACTCGGTGCTAGTATTGCAATCTCATCTTATGTGATATCTCTCGGTGGGCTTGAGCAGGGAATGTTCAGCGAAGTTTTTTCATTTTTTTTACGCTGGTTACCGTTATTATTTTCGGTCTTAGCATTTTTAATGATGTATTTGCTGGTACCTAATGTGCGAGTTCGTTTTGTTGATGCGTTAATTGGTGCCATGGTGGCAGCTTTGTTGTTTGAATTAAGTAAAAAAGGCTTTGGCTTATATATTACTTACTTTCCATCATATCAAGCGATTTATGGCGCATTAGCGACCATTCCAATTTTATTTGTCTGGGTTTACTTGGTCTGGATTGTGGTGCTCATTGGCGCTGAGCTGACAGCCGGCTTGCCAGAATTTTACGAAAGTAACGAAGACCAATTACTTATAGATCGGGAGGTCTCTGACGATGCGGATCCTTTACCCAGTAATAAAACCGTACAGTGAGACATTTATTGATGTTTCATCACGACACCGGTTATCAGTATCGCAAGCAGGTAACCCGCAAGGAATACCTGTTATTGTGCTGCACGGCGGGCCCGGCGGAGGCCGCTCACAGCGGTTAAGTCGCTTTTTTGACCCGCTGCGTTTTCGAATTATTTTATTTGACCAACGCGGCTGTGGTCAGTCAACGCCTTACGGTGAATTAACCGACAATAATGCCCAAGCATTAATTGATGACATTGATAAAATCCGCTGTTACCTCGACATTAAAAAGTGGGTTATCTTTGGGGGGTCGTGGGGAGCGCAGTTGGCCTTGCGATATGGTTTTAAATATCCGAAATTTATCCATAGCTATATTTTACGCAGCCCATTTTTAGGCCGAGCTCAGGACATGCAGTGGCGTTTCGATGCTAATGGTGGGGCTGCACAAATTTATCCAGATCACTATCAACGTTTTATTGAAAAACTTCCATCACATCACCACAGCAACCCTATTGCTGGTTATAACGAATTATTTAATAGTGCCAACCAATTCGAACAACTAGCCGCGGCCAAGCAGTGGTCAATATGGAAAGGAGGCTTATCACACTTGTTGCCGTTAGCGGATGCTGAGCATCGTTTTGGGCATGCCCATGAAGCCTTGGCATTGGCCAAGATTGAAAGTTATTTTTATGGTCATCATTGTTTTATGGAAGAGAATCATATTATTGATAACATTGCTAAAATTAATGAGATTGACGCAACCATAGTGCACGGCCGTTATGACATGGTGTGCAAGCTCGAAGGTTCGCAAGCCTTAGTTGCACACTGGCAAAACTGCCAATTACAAATTATTCCTGGTGCCGGTCATTCAAGTAGCGAAGACGGGGTGATTGACGCCTTGGTGTTTGCCACCGATAATGTCGCAGATTGGTTATTTGGAGCATTAACATGATTGCAGTAATTCAGCGGGTGACCCAAGCGAGTGTCACTGTTGAGCATCAAGTCGTAGGTAAAATAGAGCAAGGTTTATTAGTGTTATTAGGCGTTGAGCGTGGTGATACAAAAGCCGATGCCGATAAATTGATGAAAAAAGTTACAAACTATCGAATATTTAGCGATAACGAAGACAAAATGAATTTAAGTCTGCGTGATATTGGCGGCCAATTATTAGTAGTTTCTCAGTTCACCTTAGCCGCTGACACTAAAAAAGGCCTGCGGCCTAGTTTCTCTTGTGCCGCGGTCCCTGAGCAAGCCGACATTTTGTATCAATACTTTGTCGCTGGCTGTCGTCAGCTCGACTTTGATACCGCAACCGGAATATTTGGTGCCGATATGCAGGTAGCTTTAGTCAATGATGGTCCGGTGACCTTTACTTTGCGCACGACATGAACCATGCCTCGGTTGAAGCATTAAGCTGGCAGTGGTTACCGAGTGATGATTTATTGTTAGCTCAGTTTATGATCGACTATGAAGTCAGTATCGGTGATTACCTCGTTGCTTATGATCATCAGCAACATATTGTGGCTGCGGGGAAGTTATCTCATTTGAGTGATGAACACGCGAGACTCGACGTTGTTGTATTGCCCTCATTTCGTCGCATGGGTTTAGGTCGTGAGGTCGTTAATCGGCTGAACGACCAAGCCACTCAGCAACAATTTCAACGTCTAATAGCTTTTAGCGAGCCGAATTTTTGGTTAAGTCTTGGTTTTTTACCAACAGTTGATAAGACTTTTTCGTTGTTGTTGCCGCCAGCGACTCAAGCACTTGAATTGACTTGGCACAGCGGTATCCCGATGACTGATTATATGAAATTAGCCATTACTGCCGCAACGCCAGACCGTTTGGTCACCAGCAGTGAACTGGCAGCGAGCATTAATGTTCATCAAACAATGTTTGCCGGTGCGATATACTCTCAAGCGGTTTTAACCGGTTGGGGTTTAGTGCATCTAGCATTACAGCGTGTTGGAATATCAGGCAGCATCGTGCTAGCTAAAGGAGAAATCCGCTATCGACGGCCCTTGTCACAACAACCTACTGGAGTGGCGAATCAGTTGATTGAAATAACCCAGTTATTGCCGATCTTAAGCGGCGATAAGGTCAGTATTGAATTAACAGTTGAGATGTTTTGTCAGCAACAATCAAGCGCAGCCGCAATATTTAACGGCCGCTATGTGATATTGCCTAGCCCTGCCGCGTGATGTTTTCTAAGGCCAGTTGAATTTGCAGTAATTTAGGCTGTAATTTTAGCTGGTTATCTGGACCCATTCTTAGCATCAATTTATGCGCTGCTGGCAGCTGTTCTAAGTCTGGATCCGCAAATTTGTACATCGCAGATGGCGCAACGAGTTTGATCGGCTCGCGGATCACTGGCGCGTCGAGCAATACTTCAATTGCTTGATAAAGCGTTGCGTCAAATGAATCGCCAGGATATCCAAGCTCTTGATATGCATCTTTAAATAAAGGTTTTAACGCGAGATACTGATTGGTCGCAAACTCGATATCAATCGAATTAATAATATCGACATACAAATCATAGCGCGCATAACCTAGTGTATCTAAATAAATTTCTTGCGCCTGCTCGGTCACCAAAAACTTTTCTTGAGGCCGCTGTAACGGACTAAATTTTGTCACTAAATCACCGCGCGATAAGTTATCGACAAATACCACAAAATTGCGAATAAGATCTTTATTAATCAGTAAGGCAGAATAAAGTGGTAACCAAGACAATTGCTTGGCTGCAGGTAATACTACCGCGTCTGATTTATCGAGGCTTGGCAGTGATACCGCTGCTGGCTCGGGTGTTGTCGTCGGTTCGATCTCTGGCTCATAGCCTGTTATTTTTTGCTTAGCCGCGATGAGTTGAGCCGCTATCGATTGAGGCTGTTGCTGGCTCGAGCTGTTGACCGCTGACATGTTCGTTTGAGTTGCTACATCTTGGCTTGCAAGATCGTTATCACCAATGCTTATTTGATCATTGGGTTCGATGACAGGGCTATCTCCTGCGGTGTTAGGCTCTTGAAGTAGAGGCAGTTGTTCCGGAGTTGGATGCGCAGTTAATGGGTCGTTAGAGTTATACAGATACGTACCTACGACTACGATGACGAGCGCAATAGCAATAACAATATAAATTTCAGTCGAATTGTTCGCTGTTTTTGGATCTCGCGGTGATTTCACTTGCATTGGGTTCCTCAATTATACCTGACTATAATGTTGTTTGTTGCCGAGCCATCTCGTGACGATGGGGGAGACCCATTGTGGATAATGCTCAGCTAAATTATGGGCCATTTGTTGGATCTGTGGGATTAGCTTTTGGTCGCGAATGAGATCGGCTATTTTTAGATCGGCCAAGCCCGTTTGTTTGGTGCCAAGTACTTCTCCAGGACCACGAATTTCGAGATCTTTTTGCGCGATAACAAAGCCATCATTGGTTTTACGCAATACGCCTAGTCGCTTAGTCGCAGTGACCGACAAAGGGCTGTGATACAACAAGACACAGTGGCTATCAATTTTACCGCGACCAACTCGTCCTCTGAGTTGATGCAGTTGGGCTAGCCCGAGCCGTTCGGGGTTTTCAATAATCATTAGGCTCGCATTGGGCACGTCAACCCCCACTTCAATAACAGTTGTTGCGACCAACAGATTAAGATTTCCTTGTTTAAACTCATTCATGATCTGTTGTTTTTCAGCGCTTTTCATTCGGCCATGCACTAAGCCAATCGCTAAATCTGGTAGTCGCTCGTGCAGCTCTTGCGCCGTTTGTTCCGCTGCCTGACATTGCAAAACTTCAGATTCTTCAATCAGAGTGCAGACCCAGTAACTTTGACGGCCAGCGAGGCACGCATTACGAACGCGTTCAATAACGTCATCGCGGCGCAGATCATCAATCGCAACTGTAGTAATCGGTGTTCGACCCGGAGGTAACTCATCGATAATTGAGGTATCTAGATCGGCATAAGCCGTCATTGCGAGCGTTCTCGGAATAGGGGTGGCAGTCATCACCAATTGATGCGGGAAATGTTCACCTTGCAGGCCCTTTTCTCGCAGCGCTAGGCGCTGATTTACACCAAACCTATGTTGTTCATCAATAATAACCAACGTTAAATTATTATAATTAACATCAGCTTGAAATACTGCATGGGTGCCGACAATCATTTGAATTTCGCCAGCGGCAATATCAGCAATCGTTTGTTGCCGTGCTTTGCCTTTTAATTTCCCAGCCAGCCAGCCCACTTTAATGCCTAATGGCGCAAACCATTGCTCAAAGGTGCTCGTATGTTGCTCTGCTAATAATTCGGTCGGTGCCATTAATACGACCTGATAACCTTGAGAAAGCACTCCGAGGGAAGCCAAAGCGGCGACTAATGTTTTACCTGAGCCGACATCACCTTGCAGGAGGCGCATCATTGGCTTGTCTAAGGCTAAATCTGTTTTTATTTCAGCTAAAACTCGCTGTTGAGCTTTGGTTGGACTAAATGGCAGCGCAGCCAACAATTGCGACTCATAAAGGTTGCACGGTGAAATTTGGGCCGCTTGATGCTGCTGGTTATGCTGACGAGCTTGTAGCATTGATAAGTTATGCGCCAGTAATTCTTCAATAATTAAGCGCTGCTGAGCTGGGTGCTCACCATTGGCTAGTTGTTCAACGCAGGCTTCTGGCGGTGGACGATGCAAATAAAGCAGTGCCTGGGTTAACGGTAATTGATTTGGGTAAAGCTGAGGCGGTAACAAGTCACTAATGGGGTATTTATTGAGGTAATCTAATGCTTGGTCAGAAAGTTTACGCAGGGTTAATTGCTTAACGCCATCAGTCGCGGGGTAAACCGGTGTTAAGCTTTGCTCTAGTTCAACCGTGGCTGATTGATTAAATACTTTGTACTCGGGGTGGATAATTTCAAGGCCGCGATTACCAAGCTTAATTTCACCAAAAAAACGAATTTGACTGCCGATAATAAGGCTGTTCTTTTGCTGCGCACTAAAATTAAAAAATCTTAGCGTTGCTCTGCCATACAGATCAGAGACTTGGCAGACCATCATCGAACGGCGGCCGTGGGTTATCTCGCAACTATCAATGGTGGCAATTATGCTAACGTGCTGACCGGGAGTAACCTGATTTAAGCTGTAGACACGGGTGCGATCTTCATACCGGTGCGGTAAATGAAATAATACATCCTCAATTGTATTGAGGCCTAACTTGGCTAATTTCTCGGCCATTTTTACCCCGATCCCAGACAGATCGGTTAACGGAGAAGACAACATACTCGTTTGCACTAACATAGCCGGTGATTATATCTCAAGAACAAAATTGGAGTTGAACGCTAACATACAATACAAAGCACTTAGAACCAACCTGTTTATAACAAATAAGGAGGCCTAAGCCTCCCGTTCAGTGTTGAGTAAACCATTGAAGTTTACAGCACCATTACACCATCCATTTCAACCTGGCTGCCTTTTGGCAATGCACGAACACCAAGTGCAGCGCGGGCCGGATAAGGTTGAGAGAAATATTTTGCCATTACTTCATTGACGGTGGCGAAGTTGCTAAGGTCAGTCATGAAAATGTTAAGCTTAACCACGTCGGCTAGTGAACCCCCGGCGGCTTCGCACACTGCTTTCATGTTTTCAAATACCTGAACAACTTGCGGTTCAAATTCATCACTGACCATTTCCATAGTAGCTGGTACTAGTGGGATTTGACCTGACAAATATACGGTATTATCTACTTTAACAGCCTGACTATAAGTGCCTATCGCTTGTGGAGCGTTGTCGGTTGAAATGATTTCTTTAACGGCCATATTTCACTCTCTGTTTGGATCGGGTAACGCCCGAAAATTAACGCAACCCCATGTTTATATTTAAAAACATAAATACAGAGTTACGTAAAGTTAGTTTATGTTAGTGCTTCGTTCTGATAATTTTCAAAATATCAGGCAATACTCTTATTTTTCTAATAACGTTGGCTAAATGAATTCGGTCATTGACGCTCATTGTGACATTAACGGTGTAAATCCGGCCTTCTTTCTCTTCGGTCGTCATGGTGTGAATATTCGCATCAGCTTTGGAGATAGCGGTAGTTACAGCCGCCAAAATACCTTGATGATTTACCATGTCAATCCGGATTGCCGTGACATACTGCTGCTCGCTATCTTTATCCCATTGCACATGAAGATACTTTTCTTGTTCTTTGGCGTGATCATGAATATTAGAACAAGTTTCGTTGTGCACCACGAGGCCTTTGCCTGGGCTTAAATAAGCAATAATCGGGTCACCAGGAATTGGTTTGCAGCATTTAGCAAATGAAACCAGCATGCCTTCAGCACCTTTAATTGGCATGCGTTTGGTTGCTGGTAAGTCGTGATTATGCTCGGTATGGCCGTTGGTTAAGCGATGCGAAATAGCTAAACTCATCACATTACCTAGTCCGATATTAGACAATAGCTGATCAAAGCTTTCATTCTTGGTTTCTGCGACCACTTTGGCAATAAGCTCCGGTGGTAATTGGTCGAGTTCAATATCACCTAAGGCGTGCTTTAACAGGCGCCTGCCAAGTTTTATTGACTCTTGGGCCTGACGATTTTTCAAAACCTGGCGTATTTTTGAGCGAGCGCGAGCGGTAACAACAAAGTTTAACCATGCAGCGTTGGGCTGTGAGCCCGGTGCCGTGATAATTTCAACGCATTGGCCACTCTCAAGCGGATGACTTAGCGGATAAGCCTGACGATTGATGCGAGCACCAACGCAAGTATTACCGACATCTGTGTGGACCGCGTAGGCGAAATCGACCGCAGTGGAACCAGCAGGTAGCTCGAGCAAACGGCTATCAGGGGTAAATACATAGATTTCTTCAGGAAATAAATCGGTTTTAACATTTTCGATAAACTCGAAAGAATTACCAGCGCTCAGTTGCAACTCATGCAGGCTCTGGATCCAGCGTCTGGCACGAACCTGTGCGGTTGTGCCTTGATTATCACTGTTTTTATAATGCCAATGTGCAGCAACGCCTTTGTCAGCCATTTGTTCCATGTGTTCAGTTCTGATCTGTACTTCGACCGGAATGCCATGAGGGCCAAGCATAGAGGTATGCAGTGATTGGTAGCCATTAATCTTAGGCAGTGCAATATAGTCTTTAAATCGACCGGGGCGAGGCTTGTACAAGGTGTGCATCGCACCGAGGCTACGGTAGCAGGTATCAATGTCAGCAACGATGATCCGAAATGCGTAGATATCCATGACATCTTCAAACTGAATTTCTTTACTTTTCATCTTTTTATAGATCGAATAAAGATTTTTTTGACGACCTAACGTTGTTGCTTCAATGCCTGCTTCTTTTAATCGGCCCGAAATTTCCTGCTCAACATTGAGCAACATTTCACGGCGGTTGCCTTTAGCATGGTGCACTACTTTACTTAACACCCGAAAACGATTTGGGTACAAGCCTTTAAATCCAAGCTCTTCTAGCTCAAACTTTATATTATGAATGCCTAGACGGTTCGCAATAGGTGCGTATATTTCGAGTGTTTCACGCGAAATACGACGTCGTTTATCTGGGCGTAATGAGTCTAACGTTCGCATGTTGTGCGTGCGATCAGCCAGTTTAATTAAAATGACCCGCAGATCTTGCACCATGGCCATCATCATCTTACGAAAATTTTCGGCTTGGGCTTCTTCTTTATTGCGAAATTTTAATTTATCGAGCTTTGAAACGCCTTCAACCAATTCGCCAACAGTTTTGCCAAATTGCTGTGCTAGTTGTTCTTGGGTAACTGGAGTATCTTCGATAACGTCGTGCAAAAGCGCGGCGATCAGGGTTTCGTGGTCGAGATGCATATCAGCCAAAATTTGGCTAACAGCGACTGGATGCGTAACATACGGCTCACCGCTTGATCGAAACTGTCCCGAGTGGGCGTCACGAGCGACGACATATGCTTGCTTTATTTGTTCAACTTGTGATGGTTCGAGGTAGCCAGAGGCTACCTCGACAAGGTTTTCTATCAGATACAAGTATCACCCCGACAGTGTTAAAATTAGGATGATGAAGTATCGATTCGATATTAACCGATTCGACCTTCAGCAATTGCTGCAACAGCCGCTAATTCAGCTACTTCTTGCTCGTGTTGAGCTAAACGCTCACACTCATCCATGGTTGCTGTGGTCACCAGACCTTGTTCAATTTCACGTAGTGCAACGACTGTTGGTTTGTCGTTTTCAACATCTACTAGTGGTTCTTGACCACCGTTGGCTAGTTGGCGGGCACGACGTGCTGCCACTAGAATTAAGTCAAAACGGTTGCCAACCTGTTCTACAGCATCTTCAACTGTTACGCGAGCCATCAGGCACTCCTAAAAAATTGATAAAAAATGACGCAAAAGTGTACTCTATTTAAGTTGCTCTGCCAATAACTCTTTGAGCATATCACAATGTTTTATTGCTTGGGGTGATTCTTTTAAGCGATTGGCTTTGATAATAGCATTAAAATCAACTAAAGCTTGCTCGAAATTATCATTAACAATTAAAAACTCATATTCGTTAAAATGACTCATTTCACTAACGGCTTTAGACATTCTTGCTGCGATGATTTCATCACTGTCTTGGCCACGGCCAATTAACCGACGTTCAAGTTCGGGTTGCGAAGGCGGTAAAATGAAAATCCCTTGCGCTTGTGGCATCAGCTGCTTTACTTGCCGAGCACCTTGCCAGTCGATGTCAAGAAAGACATCGATGCCGCGTTGCAGTTGCTGTTCAATGACAGTACGCGAGGTGCCATAGTAATTACCAAACACTTCTGCCCATTCGAAAAATACGCCATCATCAATCAGCAGTTTGAATTTTTCAACGCTGACAAAGTGGTAATGTTGACCATCAATCTCACCTGGGCGAGGATTACGTGTAGTATGAGATACCGACACTTGAAGTTGGTCATTACTCTGGTCTAGCAGCGCCGAAATTAAGCTGGATTTACCTGCGCCGCTCGGCGCAGAAACAATATATAGCGTGCCTGTAGGTAGCATGGCGGTCCCCAATAAAACTCAAAAACAATATTAATGGCGAAATATACCATTAGTTAATCTACAACGCCTAATAATGCCGATGAACTTTATTGTTTTGAGGCACTCGTAAGGTCGGTCATTAAAACAAACGCCACAAGCGTGATATGTGTCACGCTTTGGGTTTTTCTAGACTTTAGTCCAGTGGTGATGAAGGGGTAATTGGTTAGTATTTTTTTGTGACCAATTTTCATACTGACGAACTGTGGCTCGAAACAAAATGGTTGACGATTATAAATATAGAAGTGAAATAAAAGCATGAGACTAGCACTTTATTCATTGGTTCTATTGCTGACGTTTTCGGGGGCTGTCGATGCACTGCCTAAGCAATTGACTTTTGGTTATATCAAAGATAGTCAAATAGCGTTAGCGGCTAGTAACGTGTTGTTTATTGCTTATCAGCGCATTGGTATTGATGTGATGTTTATTGGCTTGCCAGCAAAACGCTCGTTGCAACAAAGTGACAGTGTCCTGTTAGATGGCGAGGTATTACGGGTGGCTAACATTGAAAATAGCTATCGTAATTTAATCGCAATCCCAGTGTCTATGACTCTCATTGATGGGGTGGCCTATACCATTTCTAAGTCGATAAAATTTGCAGATGTAGACGACCTACTAAATTACCGGATAGGCATTCATAGCGGGATGCTGTGGCAAGAGAGCTTTGTTCAGCATAGCCAAGGTCCTCATACCCGAGTCAATAGTGCCACCAGTTTGTTTAAATTACTGATTGCTAATCGCGTGGACTATGTGTTGCTTGGGCGTGCGGGCGCCACTGAGTTAATGAATAGTACTTTTGCAAATAAAAATATTGTCGAAGTATCACCTGCGGTAAGGCACTCACAGCTTTTTCATTATGTTCATCGTAAGCATCTTGGTGTAATCCCTCTTATTACTAAACAACTTGAAAGTATGCAAGTATCAGGAGAGCTGGTGCAGCTGTTAGCTGCTGGAAAACATTAACGAAAAATCACAAGGAATACGCGGTGGTTATAAATGAAATTATAGCAGGGCTATTATTACGGCGCTTAACCGCAGATCATCTTGTATTATTGAGAGTTAGTCCCTTTGCCTGTTAAGAGGAGTGTCGCTGCTAGCGGGCCAGACAATCTCCATACATAGGGTGTCGGTGAACAAGCCTTTATAACTGACCGCTAGTCATTCCATCCTGGTAAACAACGCTCTTCGTTGATCGTAAAATCACAGTTCAACAGTATGTTACATGGGTCATGCCGAAACCCACGCCATGCTAGTGTTAATTCCCCCTTGAATTTGTTACTAGACGTCGCGCATGAATGTTACTGTGCAGCGAGTGGTTGGCTTAAAGCGCCAGCGATTACTCGCAAAGAGCGGTTTTCTTTATGTTGAACTCGGTTCTCGGCTGTTGTTTTGCTTTGACACCTAGCTATCGTGTACTAAAATTAATAGCGTGAATTTTGTCTACTAAAATTGCTTTTTTCCTTTAGGGGATAAACTATTAATGTTTACTCTTAGCTATACACTCCATCAGGTCCTAGTATCACGTTTAAATCGTTGGTGGGCCATAAAGAAAATCCAAATTGTCTGGTTATTTATTATTATTGCGACGAGTCCTTTCGCCGCGCAGCTTCCTATAATCGAATTATCTACTTATGAACATAATCCTTATATCGGGCAGCACCTAGCGGGCAAGGGAGCAATCCATGAGATTGTCGAGCAAGCCTTTGACGCCTCTGGTTATAGGATTGAAAGCAAATTTTATCCATTTGTTCGAGCAATGAAGTTGACCAAGGCTGGTTCATCGGTCGCGGTTTTTCCGATTAGCTATGACGGCGAGCTCGAAGCGGATATGTATTTTTCTGACCCTTTGCCAGGGGAGCGGTTAGGCATGTTGCACAAGAAAACAAGTATTCAAGCAACATACGAGCCTCGCGGTAAATATATTGGGGTATTAAGAGGGCGATTTTCAGATTTTAACCGCATGGATATAAAAACAGCGGGAGCAAAATTTTATCAGGTGAGCTCCAATGAAGACTTATTAAAAATGCTATACGTTGGGCGGGTTGATTATGTCCTAATCGATAAGTTTACAGCCGCAGATTTAATGGTCGATAAACTGCCTTATATGATTGGTAAATTAGACTTTGTCAAAGACACGATCAAACCGGTAAATTTTTATGTTGGTTTTTCAAAAAAAAATACTAGCAGTAAAGCGCTGGTCGCTGCTTTTAACCAGGGCTTAAAAAAAATAACAGTCAATGGAACGTTGAATAATATTTTATATAAACATGGGTTACTTTCGTTTAAACCTAGTCATAGTAAAAAAGTGCTACGTATCGCTACTGTCGCTAACCCAGATATGCTGACAATGAAAAACTTATCACGTCAATATGAACAGGAGCATCCCGATATTGTGCTCGATTGGCGCGTGCTCGATGAAACGGTGTTACGAAAAAGATTATTAAGTGACCTAGCCGTTTCTGACGGTCAATTTGACGTAATGACGATTGGTGCTTTTGAGGCTCAATTTTGGGCAAGAGATCACTGGTTAATACCGCTGGTGAAGTTACCACAGAATTATGATCAAGCTGATTTGATTAAGCAGGTTAGGCAAAGCCTCTCTCATAATGGTGATATCTATGGTTTACCATTTTATGCCGAAAGCTCGATGACTTACTACAGGAAGGATCTTTTCAAACAGGCGGGAATAACCATGCCAGCTAATCCGACTTGGCGGCAAATTCGGTTATATGCCGCAATAATTCATAATCCAAAGGCAAAAATTTATGGCATTTGTTTAAGAGGTAAAGCTGGTTGGGGAGAAAATATGGCGGTCATTAATACGATCGTTAATGCTTTTGGTGCTAGTTGGTTTGATAAAAACTGGCAAGCCCAACTCAATTCACGTCAGTGGTTTGATGCCATTTCATTTTATATCGGTTTATTGCAAAATTATGGCCCGCCCAATCCAGACAAAAATGGATATAGCGAAATATCTCAATTAACAGCAGATGGTCATTGCGGTATTACTATTGATGCTACAGTAGCATCTAGTCTGTTATTTGATCCTGATAAGTCAAAAGTCTCAAACTTGATCGGGTATGCTTCAGCGCCAACTACTGTCACATCAATAGGCGGCGGTTGGTTGTGGGTTTGGGCGCTGGCAATACCGAGCTCTTCGACCCTAAAAGATGATGCACTTGAGTTTATTACTTGGGCAACCTCCAAAAATTATATTGATAAAGTTGCTCAATCGAATGGCTGGATGGCTGTGCCGCCAGGCACTCGTTATTCAACTTATCAAAATGATAATTATCGTTTTGCTGCACCGTTTTCATCGTTTGTGCTGGCAGCAATTGAGAATAGCGCTCCGAAGGGAGAAACACCGAGGTCGGCCCCTTATTTGGGATCTAATTTGGTAGCTATACCTGAATTTCCTGCGTTAGGCACTGAAGTGGGAAAAAATATTAGTTTAGTGCTAGCGAGAAAGAAAACGTTAAGTAATGCGTTGCGAAGCTCGCAAAGCTTTGTGGCTAAAAAAATGCGATTAGCAGGTTATGGAAATTAAAACCTAGACGACAACATATTATAATGATGAACTGGCGGTATAATTTTTGATTGTTCATCATATAAAACCAGTGCTTGGTCGATATCATGGATAACAGCATAACTTTAGGCATAAACATGGAAAGACCATTCTCTCAGGCATGTGAAAATAATAAGCAACCGATATTATCTGTGCTTGAACAAGCATTTAGTTCATCCGAGCTGGTATTAGAAGTGGGCTCAGGTACCGGTCAGCATGCGATTTATTTGGCCAAAAACTTAGCCCATCTAACCTGGCAAACCAGTGACTTAGCCTGTAATCACCAAGGCATTAATCAATGGTTGAGCGGTGTTTCTTTGGCTAACCTACAGCCGCCAATTGCTTTAGATCTTAATTTCACGTGGCCCGTTGGATCGTTTGATGGCATCTTTACCGCCAATACCTTACACATTGTTAGTTGGCGCTTAGTAGAGAATTTCTTTACTGGAGTGGCCAAGCACCTTACGGCGGGTGGTTCATTGTGTGTTTATGGTCCCTTTAATTATCAAGGTCAATTTACCAGCGTCAGCAACGCTGATTTTGATTTGTGGTTAAAAGGACGCGACCCAGACAGTGGTATTCGTGATATCGAAGCGATTGAACGATTAGCCATCGCGGCGGGCTTGGCGTTGGCGTTCGATCATCAAATGCCTGCTAATAATAGATTGTTGGTTTTTCGAAAAATCTAGTAGCGCCGATTAATCGGCATTTTTAAAGGGCAGGGCTTGCCGGCACTGCTGCTGATAAGCGCGAAGCTCTTGGCGCTCTTGCGTACAAAAGGCCTTGATTGCCGGCCTAAATTCTACTTGTTTTATCCAATGATACGAGTGGGTTAATATTGGTTCAAAACCCCGTTGAATCTTATGTTCGCCCTGGGTGCCGGGGTTAAATCCTTGCAGTTTATGCTCAATGCAAAACTCAATACCTTGGTAATAACAGAGCTCAAAATGCAAATTGGGAAAATATTCTGTACAGCCCCAATAACGACCATACAGCTGGTGTTGGTCGACAAAAAACCAAGCCGCCGCAACATATTTTTTTTGATAACTGGCGATAACCAACAAGACATTGCTTGCTTGATCTGCAATGATTTGCTGAAAAAACGCTTTGGTTAAATGCGGAGTATGACCGCGTTTGGCATAGGTTAATTGATAGGTCAGGTAAAAGAAGTCCAGTTCGTGCTCGGTTATCTCATCAGCGCTAAGTCGTTGTATTGTTAGCCCTTGTGCAGCAATTGATAAGCGTTCTTTGCGGGTGTTTTTACGTTTTCGGGCTGTAAATGTCGCTAAAAAATGATCAAAATCTAGATAGTCACGATTAAACCATTGAAATTGAACGGTGTGACGTAAAAAAACATCATCGGGCAACTGGTCTGTTGCGGGACAAAATAATAAATGCCAGCTATTAAAATCTTGTTGCTGACAGTGTTCCGTCAGCGATTGCATAACTTCATATTGTGAAATATCGTTCGATAGTAGCTTATCACCGCTAACCGGGGTAAAGGGAATGGTACTTACTAACTTGGGATAATAAGCATAACCATTACGCTCAAATGCGTCGGCCCAGGCCCAGTCAAAAACGAATTCCCCCCACGAGTGCTGCTTAATATAGAGCGGTAAAATCGCCTTAAGTTGCTGCTCGTTCTCACCGTGGACCAGCATGTGGTGTGGTATCCAGCCATTGGCCTCTACGGCGCTGTGGCTTGTTTCTAACGCGCTAAAGAAAGACTGTTGTAAAAATGGCGACTCACAATTGTTTAATCTTTGCCATTGAGCGGCAGGGATCGGACTAATGCTGTCGATAAAATCAATCTTCATCGTTATTCCTAATAAATTTTTTCTTAATATTTTAACTGCGATGGTTAGCTCGCTGGAGGTTAAGCGGTAATTTATTGCTACTGAGGCTATTTTGTTAACGCTTATTCTGACAAAATACTAATAAATTAACCATCAAGAATCAAAAAAATGTCATTGACTGAATTACTTAACCAAATTGAAGACCAGCCACAGCAAATCGACTTTGTGCAAGTAATGGCGGTGATAAGTGAACATTATAATTACCTGCCAACAACGTTTGCCAATGGTTCGCTGCTTAACGCCGCAGGTAAAAATGAAGGTTCGTGCAAAATATTTGCCTTTGCACTGCTTAATAAGTTGAATCAGCAGCAAACGTTAGCCTGTTTCGGTGCCTATTATCGTGATGATGTATTAAAGCATCCTCAGGGTGAAGATCATGGCAATATTCGACAATTTATCGCTCAAGGTTGGCAAGGCATAAAATTTGAAGGTGTGGCACTGGTTGCAGTTTAAGTTAGCGAGTCGTCATTGCTATTAAAATCATGGTCTAGGGGTTAACAAATGGAGCGGAAATTACCACCTTTAAAAGCCTTGCGAGTCTTTGAGGCAGCGGCACGATTACAGAGTTTTACCTTAGCTGCCCAAGAGTTGCATGTGACTCATGGTGCGGTAAGCCAGCAAATTAAATTATTGGAAGCTTATTTTAATCAGCCATTATTTGTCCGTTCACACGGTAAAATATCTTTGAATGAGCAAGGTAAAAAACTGTTACCAGTAACCTCTAGTGCTCTTGACCAACTCGCGAACGTTTGTGAGAAACTGAGCAATGATATTGCAATTGAAACGCTAACGATTAGTTTGACCTCGGCGTTTGCTATTCATTGGTTAGTACCGCGATTAAATGACTTTCAACAGCGCCACCCTAATATTCGACTTAGACTTCAGCCAAGCGCAACCTTTGATGGTTTTAATAACGGTGACGAAGTCGATGTTGCGATCCGCTGGGACTGTCAGCACGATCAAATGACTAACGTGACTAAACTTTTTGATGTCGATGCCTTTGTTGCCTGTGCACCGCAATTACTTGACGGCGATTGTGGTTTAAAAACGGCGACCGATCTGGCACGGCAAACCTTAATTCATGATGACGATGGCACGGCGTGGAAAACTTGGTGCCAAGAAGCGGGAATTGACAACGTTGATACGACGACCGGACACTACTTTTCAGATTCTGCGTTAGCATTGCAGGCGGCAATTGATGGTCAAGGCATAATCACTGCAGGCAGTATTCTCGCTGCGCGAGAATTAGAGCAAGGAAAACTCGTTATTCCGTTCAATATATTTGTTGGCAGTCGCATGGCTTATTATTTGTTTTATCCTAAGAAAGACAGCTCACAACCGACTATTGAGCTATTTCATCGTTGGTTACTAGCACAAGTTGAACATTACCAACAAACGCGGACGCCGCTGAGTCAGTATGTGGTGGCTGTTAGATAATCTAACAGTGTGCATTAGATTAAATCGATTGAAAAACGACCAAGTGATGGCTTAGTCTGGTAAGACTTTAAACGATACAAGCTGTTCACTATGCCAAGCCGTACCACCCGAATTTTACACCGCCAACCCAAAGATACATTACCAGTCGCTGCGCTGGGAGATGGTCCATATATCATCGATCAAGACGGTAAGCGTTACATTGATGCCTCCGGCGGTGCCGCTGTTTCTTGCTTGGGCCACTCAAATACTAAAGTCCGCCAAGCAATTAAAGATCAGGTTGATAAAATTGCTTTTGCCCATACGTCATTTTTTACCAGTGATCCGGCCGAAGATTTGGCTGACTTTTTGGTTGAGCAAGCACCAGCAGGACTTGCTTATGCGTATTTTGTTTCGGGTGGCTCTGAAGCGGTTGAGTCAGCACTAAAGTTGGCGCGGCAATATTTTATGGAGCGTGGCGAAAGCTCGCGTAAATACTTTATTGCTCGCAAGCAAAGCTATCATGGTAATACGTTGGGGGCGCTAGCTGCTGGTGGCAATATGTGGCGCCGCCAACAATTTGATCCACTGCTGATTGACGTTGAGCATATTAGTCCCTGTTATCCTTATCGTGGCAAAGCGGCCGGCGAAAGTGACTACCAATACGGTCAGCGCATAGCCAATGAGTTAGACGAACGCATTCAAGCGCTTGGGGCTGAGAATGTTATTGCGTTTTTAGCCGAGCCGGTCGTGGGCGCGACATCTGGGGTATTAACGCCAGTGCCTGGCTATTTTAAACGGGTACGAGAAATTTGCGATCAGCATGGTATTTTATTAATTCTTGATGAAGTAATGTGCGGCATGGGGCGAACTGGCAGTTTATTTGCTTGTGAGCAAGAAGATATCACCCCTGATATTTTGACCGTGGCTAAAGGCCTGGGCGCTGGCTATCAGGCGATTGGGGCGATGCTGCTCAGCGGTAAAATATACGATGCGATTATCAATGGCAGCGGTTTTTTCCAGCACGGTCATACTTATTTAGCACATTCAACGGCATGCGCGGCCGCTTTGGCGGTTCAGCAGGAAATAGTTAGTCATAACCTGCTCGATAATGTCAATTTGATGGGCAGTAAGTTTGAGCAGGCGTTGATTGAGCGTTTTGGCGACCATCCTAATGTGGGAGATATTCGTGGCCGCGGGTTATTTTGGGGACTTGAATTGGTTGCTGATCGGAGTACGAAAGCACCATTAGATGCGGGGTTAAAGATCCATAGCGCGATAAAAAAGGCCGCAATGGCGCAAGGTCTCATCTGTTATCCGAGCGGTGGCACAATTGACGGGGTCGCTGGCAACCATATTTTACTCGCACCACCTTTTATCATCGAGCAATGCCATATTGATGAAATTGTCACCAAACTGGGTCTGGCATTAGATCAAGCATTAGTCGAAAAAGGGATTGTTCAAGATGAAAAATAACTCAGTGATTATTTGCGTGGCACCTAATGGTGCTAGAAAAAGCAAACAAGATCATAGTGCTATACCTATTAGTCCTGAGGAATTAGCGACTGAAGCTGAAAATTGTTTACGGGCAGGTGCTTCAATGATTCATTTGCATGTTAGAGACCCCCAAGGTAAACATTCAATTGAGCCTGCATATTATCGTCCGGCAATTGCGGCAATTAGAGCGCGAGTTGGCCATGACTTAATTATTCAAGCGACCACCGAAGCTGTAGGCATGTATACGCCAGAGCAGCAGATGGCTGCGGTACGCGAGCTAAAACCTGAAGCCGTCTCAGTAGCCTTAAAAGAACTGTGTCCAGAGGGCCGTGAACAGCAAGCTGGCGAGTTCTTTCGCTGGTTATTACAAAATAAAATTGCACCTCAATATATTCTTTATAGTGTTGAAGACATTGAACGTTTTATTAAGCTACATCGCCAAGGCGTTATTCCTGATGCCTGCCCATCATTATTGCTGGTTTTAGGGCGTTATAGTGAAAACCAAACCTCAGATCCTGATGACTTAAAACCAATGCTGGCAGCGCTTGATGAGTTTGAATCTGTGTGGGCTGTCTGTGCATTTGGTGCTAAAGAAGCTGAGTGCGTACTGCTTGCTGCGATGCATGGTGGTCACTGTCGCATCGGATTCGAGAACAACATGTTACTGCCAAATGGTGCTAAAGCGCCTAATAACGCGGCATTGGTCACAAATTTCGTGTCAAATCTTGGCAAGTTGGGCCGTAATCGGGCAACCTCCGCCGACTCTAGAGAAATTCTAGGGATGAAATAGAATAAGGACTTTCTATTGGGTGCTAATACTCATACACTAGCGCCGCACTGAGCAGGTTGGCTTAGAGCAATGTTTTACCTAATACTGGATTATTATTTTAATGGTTATATTTGGTTGAAGTCACAAAGACCAACTATTATATAGTCATAAACTAACAGCAACAGCTGTATGTTTACTCTAATTACATAAGTATAAAAACAAAGGAGAAATGAATGTTAATTAAAAAGTTAGCCATTACTGCGATGGTTGGTGCTGCCACTATGATGACAGCGTCTGCATTTGCAGAAACTAAACATGTGGTTATTGGTACCGGTGGTCAAACTGGTGTTTATTACCAAGTTGGTGGTGCAATTTGTCGCCTAGTTAATAAAGGCACTTCTGATCACAACATTAACTGTACTCATAAAACAGGTGGCTCTGTAACTAACCTTAACGGCATTCGTGCTGGCGATGTTGACATGGGTGTTGCTCAGTCTGATTGGCAGTATCACGCATATAACGGCACTGCACCAGACAAGTTCCAAGACGGTGCTTACAAAGAATTACGCGCAGTATTCTCTGTTCACCCGGAACCATTCACTGTAGTTGCTCGTGCTGATTCTGGTATCAAGACTTTTGCTGATCTTAAAGGTAAAAAAGTTAATGTTGGTAACCCAGGTTCTGGTCAACGCGGCACCATGGAAGTAATCATGGGCAAAATGGGTTGGACCATGGATGATTTCGCCGTGGCTTCTCAGCTAAAATCATCAGAGCAAGCAGCAGCGCTTTGTGATGGAAAAGTTGATGCAATCGTATTTACTGTGGGTCATCCTAACGGTTCAATCAAAGAAGCAACAACTTCTTGTGATGCTGTGATGGTACCTGTAGCTAATGCTGAAGCGATGAAACTAGCGTCAGACAATGATTACTATGCAATGACTAGTATTCCTGGTGGCATGTACAAAGGTACTGATACTGATACTGCAACGTTTGGTGTTGGCGCTACTTTTGTTAGCTCAACCGCGACTGATGACGAAACTATTTACCAAATGGTAAAAGCTGTTTTCGAAAACTTTAAGCGTTTCAAGAAAATGCATCCAGCGTTTGCTCATCTTAAAGAGAGCAACATGATCATTGATAACCTATCTGCTCCATTACACGATGGTGCAATTCGTTATTACAAAGAACGCGGTTGGATGTAATTTAATATTCGCCTAAAGTGAATATAATTCAGTAGTCTACCAAAGGCGAAAGTGTCACAACACTTTCGCCTGATTTCGTTTTTAGCGCTGTCAACCTGCAGCGACTAGAAGTAGAAAAGTTAAGAAAAATTCCATTAATAACGCGAGAAGTGATCGACATTTAGGTGTTGATATTCGCCAGAGAGATAGAGATATGGGGATGAATGCAGATAACAGCAGCAACTCACAACAAATGACTGATTCAGAAATACAAGATTTAGTCGCATCAAGTGATATGGGAGGGCGATCGCCTACAAATAAAGCCATAGTTAATTTACTTGCTATG
Organism: Gammaproteobacteria bacterium; assembly: GCA_013214945.1. Classification (NCBI taxonomy): domain Bacteria; kingdom Pseudomonadati; phylum Pseudomonadota; class Gammaproteobacteria; species Gammaproteobacteria bacterium. The sequence continues at coordinate 119,953 of JABSRT010000010.1, read as the reverse complement.
ACCGCATTGGCTTGGTCGCTATTTCAAGTGTGGATCGCCTCACCTGTGCCATTTACTATTGGTTGGGGAGTATTTTCTGGGGATGAAGCACGTAAAATTCACCTAGCATTTTCAATGTTTCTTACTTTCTTGGCCTATCCAGCCCTGAAAAGTTCGTCGCGTAAACATATTTCAGTATTTGACTGGACGCTGGCTATTGTCGGTGCACTTTGTGCGCTTTATCCGTTTATTGCTGATTCGGCATTAGTGGATTCAATATTTGGCACTATGCTATCTGATCGTCCGGCAAATCCTAACACATTTGACATTGTTGCCTCGGTTATCGGCATCATTTTGTTGCTTGAAGCTACTCGTCGTGCCTTAGGGCCGCCGTTAATGGTCGTTGCAATCGTCTTCTTGTGTTATACCTTCCTTGGGCCATATGCCCCGGGGTTACTGGCTTGGAAAGGTTCTTCTTTTGGTGGCACCATGGATCACCAATGGTTATTCGGTGAAGGGGTCTTCGGGATCGCACTGGGTGTATCGACCGAGCTAGTGTTCTTATTCGTATTATTTGGCGCCTTGTTAGATCGCGCTGGTGCGGGTAACTACTTTATTAAAATTGCCTTCTCAATGATGGGCCACTTGCGTGGTGGACCTGCTAAAGCAGCCGTTGTTGCGTCAGGTATGACCGGGTTAATCTCTGGCTCTTCAATTGCCAACGTGGTTACTACGGGTACCTTTACCATTCCAATGATGAAACGCGTTGGTTTTAGCGCTGAAAAAGCCGGTGCGATTGAAGTTGCTTCGTCAGTAAACGGCCAGATTATGCCACCCGTGATGGGGGCCGCGGCCTTCTTAATGGTGGAATACGTTAACATTCCTTATTTCGAAGTGGTTAAACACGCATTTTTGCCGGCAATCATCTCTTACATCGCACTCGTCTACATTGTGCATTTAGAAGCGATGAAGTCTGGCATGCAAGGCTTGACTAAGCTTGGTGAAAGCAAGCCAGCTAAGTATGTAATGCTATCTTGGGCAATGACCGTATCGGCTATTATGGCGATGGGCGGTGGTCTTTATTACTTATCCGAAGTTTATCAGTTACTGGAATCTACCGGCGCACGTTTAATGGGTGTAGCGGGAATTTTAGCGGTGCAGTTCTTCGTTGTTAATGGTCTAAAGGCTAAAACGACGGAAAATACTTATGCGCAGCTAGTATCAACCGGTGCGATGGTCTTGTGTAATATTGTGATTGGTGCCTTTGGTCTGTTTTTCTTAATTGACATAGTTCAAGCTACGGTAGGTAAAGACTTTACTCCTTGGGTTATGGGTGCGATTACAATCGCAGCATATATTTATTTAGCTAAAATTAGCTCTGCTTATCCAGATTTAGTGTTGGACGATCCAAATTCACCCGTGTTGGAATTACCAGAAACAAAACCGACAGTAATGGCTGGTTTACATTTCTTATTACCAGTTATCGTGTTGATTTGGTGTTTGATGGTTGAGCGTTTATCACCAGGACTGTCGGCATTTTATGCCACGATATTGATGATCTTCATTTTGCTGACCCAGCGTTATGTTTTTGCTTTTTTCCGCAATCAAGAAACTATCGGTCGTTTCAAATTAGGTTTTAACGAGTTGATTGAAGGTTTAATCGCTGGTGCACGTAATATGATTGGTATTGGCATCGCAACAGCGGCTGCAGGTATCATCGTTGGCGCAGTATCGCAAACGGGCGTTGGGCTTAAACTTGCGGCACTGGTTGAGTTCTTGTCAATGGGCAACATTATGTTGATCCTGTTGTGGACCGCAATCCTGAGTCTAATTTTAGGCATGGGTTTGCCGACCACTGCGAACTATATTGTTGTTTCCTCGTTACTGGCTCCGGTTATTGTTAGCCTTGGTCAGCAAAATGGTTTAATTGTGCCGTTAATTGCGGTGCATATGTTTGTGTTCTATTTTGGTATTATGGCCGACGTTACGCCGCCGGTGGGGCTCGCGTCCTTTGCCGCCGCCGCAATATCTGGCGGCAAACCAATAACGACTGGCTTTATCGCATTTTTCTACTCGTTGCGTACCGCTTTATTACCATTCCTGTTCATTTTCAATACCGATTTGTTGCTGATTGACGTCACCTTTACCGAAGGTATATTTATCTTTATTGTGGCAACTGCTGCGATGTTGATTTTTACCGCGGGTACTCAGGGTTACTTCCTTGCAAGATCAAAGCTGTGGGAATCAGCAGCGTTAATGTTGGTTGCATTCACCTTATTCCGTCCTGGTTTTTGGATGGACTATGTGGTGCCACCATACGAAGAACGCGGTGGTGCTGGTCTGGTGCAAGCAATGGCCGATGTTGAGCCAGGACAAGAATTAAAGATCTTGGTTAATGGCGAAAACGATGTTGGTGATCCCGTGACCTTAACGATGTTATTGACCGTTGGTGATGAAACTACTGGTCAAGATCGACTGGAAGGTTATGGTTTAGAGTTGCTTACTCAAGATAATGGCGATGTCATGATCGATGGGGTTGGTTTTGACAGTGGCGCTTCAAAAGCTGGCTTCGACTTTGATCAGGTAATTGCTAGTGTTGGCGTACCCGTTGACCGTCCTGCTCGTCAGTGGTTCTATATTCCAGCCTTATTGTTATTAGGTTTAATTGGATTTGCTCAACGTCGTCGTGCGGCGGTATTGAGTCAAGCGCAAGTTTAACCTGATGCGGTAATTGATTTATCGATTATAAAACGGTCCTTTGATGGGCCGTTTTTTTTGATAAAAAATTGATCAGCTAATTAATTAAATTAGTATAACCACATTGCAGGCAGCTGAATTTACCTTGGTTTATGGTGAATTTTAGTTTGTGAATTGATAACTCAATCCAGGATATTTGCTATAAATCTCAGGGGTAATAGTGCGCACTGAGTTCAGTTATTTCTGGCGCATGGCGAAAAAATTACGTAGTGTTGAGTTAATGGTTAGGGTTTTTTATCAAGGATGGTAAATTTCATGTTCAAGTTGAAAAGTAAAATTTTAGTTGGCGCTACCCTGTTGGTTGCTCTTCCTGTCATTATCTCCTCATTCATTATTGGTTATCAATCATCGACCAGCGCTTATCAAGCGATGGAGGTTGCGACTAACGAGCGTCTGTTAGCCATTAGAGATATTACTAAGGGCCGGATCGAAGATTATTTAGGTAATATTGATAAGCAAGTTCGGACTTTTGCTCAAAGTACGATGACGATTAATGCAATGCATGCGTTTAAATGGTCTTATGACAATTATGCTACGCAAGTAACAATATCGCCAGACACTGCCAGAAGTGAACTTCGTCGGTATTATCAACAAGAGTTTAATCAGCAATATCAATCACGCAACCAAGGTGATAATGCGCCGTTTGAACAATGGCTTGGCAATTTGTCAGATACCTCGGTCTTGCTTCAGCATCAATTAATCGAGAAAAACCCCGACCCTTTGGGGCAAAAAGACCAAATGGTTGCGCTTAATAATCGCTCCGATTATGACCGTACTCACCAGCTTTACCATCCAATTATTAGTAACTATTTAGCGGAGTTTGAGTATTACGATATATTTTTAGTTGATAGTACCAGCGGTAATGTTGTTTATTCGGTGTTTAAAGAATTGGATTTTTCAACGTCCTTAACAACGGGCACATTTGCTAATTCAGCCATCGGCAAAGTATTTAGAACAGCGCAACAAGCGACGACACCAGGTGAGACAGTGATCAGTGATTTTGCAAGTTATCAGCCGTCTTACCAAGATGCGGCGGCGTTTATCGCAACGCCTATTTTTGATCAAGGCAAAAATATCGGGGTACTGATTTTTCAAATGCCGATTGGTCGAATCAATAACATTATGAATCAAGACGGCCACTGGCAGCAATCAGGACTAGGTAAGTCAGGAGAAACCTACTTAATTGGGTCAGACAATACCCTCAGGTCTCAGAGTCGATTTTTGCAGCAAGATTTACCCGCTTATATAACAGCCTTAAAGAATGGTGGGGTGAGTGCTGAGATTGTCGGTATTATTGAAGCGAAAAAGAGCGGAATTGGTCTGCAGGCCGTAAGCACACCGTCGGCGGCAAAGGCATTAAATGGTAAATCAGGGATTGAAACCATTAATGATTATCGGGGAGTTTCAGTGTTATCGGCTTATGCACCGGTAACGTTTAACGGCTTAAACTGGGCTATTTTGGCTGAAATCGATACCAGTGAGGCTTTTGCTAGTGCCAATGCAATGACGGCAGTGATTAAAATATCAGCGGTGTCTGTCGGGCTAGTGTTAATTATATTCGGATTGCTAGGCGGTTTATTTTTTGCGAATAGAATTAGTAAGCCGATCATTAACCTAAGTACAGGTATCGAGAAAGTTGAACTAGATTCCGATTTAACTCACCGGTTTCTGATTGAAACTGGTGACGAAATTGGTCAAGCGTCGAAGGCATTAAATTCAATGTTAACTAAGTTTCACGGTGGCATTAAAAATGTCGCTGAGAACTCGACACAAATTGCGACCACAGCTGAGCAAGCGTCGGTGATTACTAATCAAAACAGTATCTTGATTGAAGAGCAACACAGTCAAACAGCGATGGTCGCTACAGCCATGGAGCAAATGACTTGCGCGATTGAAGAAGTCGCCAGTCATATTGGCAATATGGTCATTGCGGTTGATGAGGCTAACCAGCAGTCTAACGAGGGTTATGACCTCATGAAATCAACGGTCGACGCGGTTAATAACTTGGCCCAGCAGATTGATTCGGCAACCGCGGTGATTAATGATTTTGAGCAACACAGTGGTCAAATTATAGCGGTGCTCGATGTCATCAAAGGCGTCGCAGAGCAAACGAATTTACTGGCCCTAAATGCTGCAATTGAAGCCGCAAGAGCTGGTGAACAAGGTCGAGGTTTCGCGGTGGTTGCCGACGAAGTCAGAGCGTTAGCGAGTCGGACCCAACGTTCGACGACTGAAATAACCGATGTCATTGATAAATTACAAGCTAGCTCAGCAAAGGCGGTAACAGTCATGGAGCAAAGCCAGCGTTCGACGCTAGGGGTTGTAGAGCAAGCGCAAGCTGCCAGTGAGCGTTTTTCGGCAGTATCGCAATCAATAGATGATATTAATAACATGAACCAAATGATTGCCGCAGCCGTTGAAGAGCAGCGCGCGACAACCGTAGATATTAATAAGAATGTTTTGTCGATATCCGATGCCGCGCATGAATGCGCTGATGGTTCTAAGCAAACAGCTGAAGCCTCAAAAGATTTAGCGTCGCTCGGTGGTAACTTACGTCAGTTAGTTGCCCAATTTAAAATTTAAGAGATACTTACAGCTTAAAAAACCGCATAAACTCGCACCATTTTTTTGTTTGTTGTTGCAGGTTCGCGGGCTGAAAACGCACAATGGTACCAGGTCGTGCCTGCGCTATTTTAGAAAGGTCGCGCCTAGCTATGCAGCCAAGTTTGGGGTAACCGCCTAATGTTTGACGGTCATTGAGTAAAATAATCGGCTGGCCGTCTGGTGGAATTTGCACCGAGCCCAGTGCGATCCCCTCTGATACTATGCCTGATAACTCACTACTGATTGACGGGCCTGCCAGACGAATGCCCATGCGGTCACTGTGAGGAGTCACTTGGTACTGGCTTTGATAAAACAGTGCTTTCTGTTGGTCATTAAAAGCATCACATTGATACGACTCAATTAAACAGATCGTAATTTCAGCTGGGTAAGTTGGAACATAGCGAACTGGCACGCCATGGTGAATCAGCGGTGAGCCAGTTAATGCTAAGTCGTTGACCGGAAGCTGATCGGCTTGACGTAATTTATTACCCAATCCAAATTCATTATTAGCTTCAGCAAGGCCACCTAGTTGATTGCGGCAAACGGTTGCTGCGCTGTTAAATACTAACGGTACTTTAATGCCTCCCGCTACGCTAACATAAGCGCGTAAGCCACTGTGAGCTATACCTAAGCTTAATACTTGGCCCTTTTTGAGGACAAAGGTATGCCAATTGGGTTGTGGCTGGTCATCGACTGTTGCTTGCATTTCTGCCCCGGTGAGGGCAAGTAAAGTGTCTTTTGTTGCTTTAAAGCTGGCTTGACCCAAGGTTATCTCGATCGCGGCGGCATTGGCCGAATTACCCAGTAACTTATTGCCCCAGCAAAACGCGTGCAGATCAATTGGTCCCCCAGGACTAAGCCCTAAATATGCCGAACCATGACGGCCAAGATCCTGAATAAGTGATAAAAACCCGGGATTAACTACTTCCAATCCAGACATAATTTCCCCCCAAGACTTTGGTACTTTTCGATATCTATTGGTTTAAATCTTACCTTGTCTCCGACTTTAAAAGGCATGATAGGATCGCCAGTAGGATCGAATAACTGGCGAGGGCAATTCCCAATGATTTGCCAACCGCCGGGGCTGTCATTCGGATAAACGGCACTTTGCTGATCGGCAATGCCGACACTGCCAGCTGGAATTTTTAACCGAGGTTTACGATGTCTAGGCGTTGCTATGCGCGGATCAACCGATCCTAAAAAAGCAAAACCTGGCGCAAAACCTATCGCGCACACCGTATAATCCCGCTGGCTATGAATGGTGATCACTTGTGCGGTCGATAAATTATGTTGCCTTGCAACTGACACAAGGTCTGGGCTGACTTCTAGTCCATAATAAACCGGTAATACAATAGTGGCAGGCTCTTGAATTAGATGCGGTTGAACTAACTGAGAAACCACCAACTGAGCGGTGGTCATTAACTGTTCAATGGTTATTTTTAACGGATTATATTCTAGTAACAATGAGGTATACGAAGGGATAGCATCGGTAATCGCAGCCCCCAATTGGGTCGTAATTATTTGATCAAAGCGAGCTATCTGCTGTGGCAATGAGGTTTCGATTTTGTCGCCAAAATAGACCATTAGAGCCGTTTCAGATACTTGGACTAAACGTATCTTCATCACGTTATTCAGATTGTGTCAGCGCGAGTTTTAGCGCTTTAATACAAGCCACGGATTCGGCATTATCACCATGAACACAGACAGTATCAACCTTAATACGGAGTACAGAACCATCGGTTGCCACAATTTCATTGCTGTCAGCCAGCCTCACTACTTGTTTAATAATGTCACTGGTCTGATGTAATACTGCGCCTGGTTCAGAACGTGGCACCAGCTTGCCATCGGGGGTGTAAGCCCGATCTGCAAAGGCTTCAAACAATAATCTAACCCCTTGCTGCGCTGCTAATTTTTGGTATTTTTGATGGTCGAAAGTCGCCAAAATCATTAAAGCGGGTTTAGCGGCCTGACTAGCAACTCCGTCGACAATAGCAGAAAATATCTCAAGATTGTTCATCATGTCGTTATATAACGCGCCATGAGGTTTAACATAACTGACATCCGCGCCATAAAGCGCGCACATGCCCTGCATTGCACCGACTTGATATGCCACTAAGTGGGTAATCTCAGTTAACGAGCAAGGGATTGAGCGACGACCAAAGCCTTTCTTGTCGTCATAACCTGGGTGGGCGCCAATAGTAACCTGATGTTCAATGGCGCTTTTAATGGTGCTCGCCATTACGTCAGGATCGGACGCATGAAAGCCACAGGCAATATTGGCCATGTCGACCCACGGCATAACCGCTTGGTCTAGGCCTAGAGTCCACGAACCAAAGCTTTCACCCATATCACAGTTAAGTTTCATCTATTTTTCAATCCCGCTAATTTTAAGTTAACGATATATCAAAAGTAAAACGTATGCAAAATAAGTATGTTTTGCATCTGTGCTGCATGAGGGTTTTGCCGTTCAATGGCGTTTTAGCTCATATAAATATTAAGGGGAGATGTCAGCCCCAAGTTATAGTTTGAGGTCGGTTTTTTACTCAATGTTCCGGATCTGCTTGTTGAGTATGATTGTTTTTTTGTTGTAATTTGCATCTTGTTTTTATCTTTATTTGTTTCTTACTCACCAATTTACCCACCGCGTGGTAGGAGGTCGCCTCACCGTGCCTCTTTGTTGCCTATTCAATATATTTGGCTCTGTTGTACTAAAGTGTTGCCATTAGAACAGCAAGTCGCCGTAAACCCATCCGTGGGACTCTAGAGCGGTACCTATGTGCTCCAGCTTGCTTTGTCAAATAGCAACACTTTCAATTGATTACACACATAGCAGCATTTATGGAGAACATAGCCAATATATTTACTTCTATTGAGCATATTTATTGATTATGGCCTAGTAAGGGATTAACCTTGGGGCACTAAATTAATGAGAAGGGAAGGTCATTGAACATAGATCAAATCAGCTCGGCGGTAATTAATAGTCTGCAAATGATTCTGGAGCAACAAGGTTTAGATTTAAAAGTAGGGCCTATTTCAGACCACGACTATAGAATTCTTACATCTGGTTATGCTGAATTGGAATGGGGTTGGGGATTCGGACAGTTCGGTAATTCTGACGATAAATTTGAATTTACAGTTAAAATTCAGCAAGATGGTGTTCCTGACGGTGCGATGTTAGGGGAATATGATTTCAATGAAAAGACTCTAGAGATTCAATTTATAGAAAGCTTTATTCGAGATAACGAGAATCATCCATTAAACGGGCGCATGGTAATGATTACTCTTATTGCGTCTCTTCTCTTTATTTCTGCTACAGACGGTGATGCTGTGGAAATCGTAGGCCCGACTACGAAAAAACTGATAGATTATTATTGTGGCTTTGGTTTTTCGCGAGTGGAAAATAGTGAACCTACACTTAGGTTAAAGATTTCAAAAGATGACTTAGAATTAGCTGTGAAAAAATTCTCATAGTTAATTTTGTTGATTCTTCAGTAATATTTCAGGTATAATTTTTGTCCGCTTTTACAGAGACGATTAATAACAGCGTTGTTCCAGATCAAAATTAATAATATTAAACATTGACTATATAGGCTTTATATATCATAAATAATATATGACTGGGGCGAGGAAGCTTAAGGAATTCATATTATGAAACAAGCAATCCAAAAAGATAAAAGTCTATTCGGTGCGGAAGATGTGTATGCTCGTCTAGGGGGAGCTATGGAACTTTTATTAAAGTCTGCACCTCAAATGCTGAGCGATGAAAATAAATTTCATGGTATAGATACTAGTGGTCCCAAAAAGAAAAAAGCAGCATAAACTTCTACACAAAGGCACTCTAAGTGCCTTTTTTATTATATGTAGTTTGAAGATGTAACCCATTTCCGTCCGAAAACCGGCCTGGTGCCCCTTTCGCTTTTGATGCGACTTCTTTAACCGTTAAGCTGTCCATATATCACTCCAACGCTTTGGTTTTTGTGGGGCTTGGTTGGTCATTAATATAATATTTTGGATCTGTCTGGGTTTTACTAGATGTTACTCTATATTCTGGATCTGCTCCCGCATTTGTTCAATTAAAACCTTTAATTCAACGCTGGCTTGGGTAATGTCACTGTTGATTGATTTTGAGGCTAAGGTATTGGCTTCACGGTTAAATTCTTGCATCATAAAATCGAGGCGTCTGCCGCAAGCACCGCCTTTTTTCATTATTTTCTGTGTTTCGCTGACATGACTATCGAGTCGGTCGAGTTCTTCTGCTACATCAACTTTTTGCGCCAACAAGACTAATTCTTGTTCTAACCGTTCTGGATCGAGCTGAATTTTTGCCTCGTCGAATTTTTTATTTAGTCGCTGGCGTTGCCATTCGATTATCGTCGGCATTTGTTTCCTGATCGTCGATACTAATTCGCTAATGGCGTTAAGGCGGGTCACTATCATTGTTTTCAGATTATCACCCTCGCTAGCACGGGCGGCGACAAACTGTTCAATCGCGAGCTCAAATTGCGCGAGCAAGGCGGTATTAATTTCGTCCATGTCATGTTCTGGCGCTGCAATTACTCCGGGCCAGTTAAGAATATCAAGCGGGTTAATTGAACCACTGCCGGCTTGCTGTATTACCCAGTTGGCTTGCTTTATCACCTGACTGGCCAATTTATTATTAATGTTGAGGGATGTTTGATCCTTAAGCGGTTCAAAACGCAGGTTGCATTCTACTTTGCCGCGCTGCAGTCGGTTGCGAAAACGTTGGCGTAAAATAGGCTCTAAACTACGCAGTTGTTCTGGCAATCGAATATAGGTTTCGAGATAGCGTTGATTAACCGAGCGAATTTCCCAGCTAGCATTGCCCCAGTCGGCATTAGTTTCTTGGCGAGCAAATGCAGTCATGCTGTGGATCATGTTGTTTCCCCTGTCTATTTTTACTATCAGTATAAACTTGCTGCTGAGATCGGGCAATGGCGATAGCCAATCTGGGTGAGTGTCTCTATAATAGCGGGCAATTTGAACAGCCCCAATAATTAAGGTACAGCCATGAGCCAGCAAGCAGCATCGAGCGAAACAAATATCCGTCCAAGCGGCCGAGCTAATGACGAAGTCAGAGCCGTTAAATTCACCCGTCATTTTACTGAGCATGCAGAAGGTTCGGTATTGGTTGAGTTTGGTGGCACTAAGGTATTGTGTAATGCCACCGTTGAAACTGGTGTGCCGCGTTTTCTTAAAGGCAAAGGTCAGGGTTGGATTAACGCCGAATATGGCATGTTACCGCGTTCTACTCATTCTCGAATGCGCCGTGAAGCCAATGCCGGCAAGCAAGGTGGCCGTACATTAGAAATTCAACGATTAATCGCCCGTTCATTGCGTGCTGCGGTTGATCTTGAAGTATTAGGTGAATTCACTATTACTATCGACTGTGATGTTATTCAGGCCGATGGTGGCACTCGCACAGCTTCAATTACTGGTGCTTGTGTGGCGTTGGTTGATGCAATTAATTACATGCTTGAACAGAAGATGATCAAGAAAAATCCGCTAAAATATATGATTGCAGCCGTGTCTGTTGGTATTTATAAAGGCCAAGCGGTTTGCGATTTAGACTACCCAGAAGATTCAGCGGCTGAAACCGATATGAATGTTGTGATGGCCGACAATGGTAAGATGATTGAAGTGCAAGGCACCGCCGAAGGCGAACCATTTAGCCATGATGAGTTGCTAGCAATGCTGGCGTTAGCGAACGATGGCATTAAAGATTTATTCACCAAACAGTTAGAAACACTGAAGTAAGGAACTAACATGAAACAATATCAAATTGATTTTATTGAGTTTGCACTAGAACGTAGCGTGCTTAAATTTGGCGAATTCACCTTAAAATCGGGTCGTACCAGTCCTTACTTTTTTAATGCTGGTTTGTTTAATACCGGTCGTGATTTAGCACGGTTAGGGCGTTTTTATGCTGCAGCATTAATAGACAGTGGCATTGATTATGATTTATTATTCGGCCCTGCATATAAAGGCATTCCGATTGCTAGTGCCACGGCGTTACAGTTGTGCGAAGTTCATGACATCGACATGCCTTATTGCTTTAATCGTAAAGAAAAGAAAACTCACGGTGAGGGCGGTAGCTTAGTCGGTAGCGAGTTAACCGGTAAAGTGATGTTAGTGGATGATGTGATCACTGCAGGCACGGCGATTCGTGAGTCAATGGACATTATTAATGATAATGGCGCAACGTTGGCAGGGGTTTTAATTGCCCTTGACCGTCAAGAGAAAGGGAAAGGCGAGTTGTCTGCCATTCAGGAAATTGAGCGTGACTACGGTGCGACCGTAATTTCAATTGTTACTCTGACCGATTTAATTGGCTATTTGACCGAAAAGGGTGAACTCACAGACACCCTAGCAAGTGTAACTGCTTATCGCGATCAGTACGGCGTATAATTCTATCTACCTGCTAGCTTGGAGCATCGATAAGATGTTTTAAGCTAGCGCTGCGCTTTTTGTTGGTTGTTTTAACTGGACTAATAAAATAAAAAACGAGCTATCAGTTTGTTATTTTGTCGTACAGCCGATAAGCATTACAGATAAAACCCAGCTGGCGATCGGGTCTGTCGTCATGCAGCGGTAACATTGATAAAAATAATTGAATTTGCATCGCATAAAGTTGGTTGGCCGACAGCTCAAACTCTTTAGCAATCAGTTCAATAAAAATAGCCGATATCTGCTCGTGCCGCTCGGTAATGGCAAGATCAAAACTTAGCTTATTGCCAGCGCGATTAGCGGTAAAGTAACCCGCAATAATTAAGTCGTAAAGGCCAATAATTGAGTGAGCTAGTTTGGCGATGTCATACCAACTGTTGCCATAAATGGTTGGTTTATCGTGCTCATCGATGCCGCGGGGATCAATCACTTTAATTGAAGCGGTTCTAGAATCATAAAGAATATTACTAAAACACAAATCCCCATGAATGACGTTATTGAGTTTATTATCAGTAGGTAATAGTTTTTGGCTTGCAACTGATAATTGCGTTAGGCTTAGGTGCTGCCGCCCATTAATAGTTAAGGACTGGTCTAAATCAACTCGATTAGTCAGGGCGTAATCTGCCAGCCGCTGCTGTGTTTTATAGGTAAATAATCGCTCGATGTTGGCTTGAATCGCGTTCGCTGGCGCAGCAAACTGCTGGGCGTCGGTGATAAATTGGCAGCAGGCATTAATAATTTTTCGCCACGCAAAAGCTGGCAATTTACTGAACACGTAAAGTTCGTTGAGCGCGGTTAAATGCAGGTACTCAATACTGTATTCAAAGCTGTTCGCATGGTGCTGCCAGCCAAGTAATTGTGGAGTATATATTTTTAGTGGCCCTGGAATATTGCGGTACCAGTTTGCTTCTGCTGCTAATTTATTGGCTTTGCTGCTGGTTTTACAGACCACTCGCTGGTTAATTTTCATTTCATTAAACGCGCGTTGTGTGGTGATGGCTGATTTGGATGCATAATAGGTTTGGATATGACCAAAATCAAGCCAGCGTTGGCTAAGTACCGCCTGCATACCTACTTCTTGCTGATAGCCATTAACGCCTTCAATGAAGTCCCACTTGGCCAGCGATATATGTTTAATCAGTATGTTAGGGGCGGCAAAGCTAAAAAAACCATTGGCAATTAAGTCGCTGCGATTATGATCGTTGGGATCGCAACGCAGCAGTAAGCCTGTCTCTATTTGATATTCTGACCAGTTGTAATTTTCCGCTACTTTACTAACACCAAGGGTATTAGGTGTACTCGCCATGTCGTCAATTAAAGTGTCACCGTGTAAAATATACAGTGGCTCATCGTGATCTAATTTTAATGAGTTTAACGTATAGGCAATTGATTCACCGAGGTTAAGGTGGGTCGGTAAATACAATAATATAATCTGATTTTTTTGCAAAAATTGTAAATCATAGCATTCAGGCGTGAAGCCTTGTGGCAGCATCATTACCACGGTTTGATCCGATGGTATTGTTTTAAGTTGATGATAAAATAGCCGCTTATTGCCAACCGGTAAAAAGCAGGGTGGTATTGCGCCAAATTCTGACTGCAGTTCCGAATCGATATAGTTAGCCGAAGTTATTAAATACATGATTAGTCACTTAGATGCCGCTGGCCTTAACGATCTGCTTACTCCTCAGATCGTTAAGGGTAAAACACTGCAGGCTGGGTGCTCGATGGCTGCTGTGCTTTGTAAATGGATGCGCTAGGCACAATGCTAGATGTGGCGCCACGTTAGCCAAGTAATTTAGCAAACTGCTGCCATTGCTGTTCAAAACCGTCGGTCGGTTTAAGCTTAAACTCACTGCGTACGTACTGAGTAATCCGCCCTTCGGCATAAGCGAGTAGCATGTTGGCTAACTGACTTTCATCAATATCAAAGCTTTTTCCTTCACGTAATTTACGTTCGCGCAATATTTGCTTAAGATGAGTTTCTAGCTTATCAAAGAGCATCGACATGCGTTCTCTAAGCCTGTCGTGTTCGCCTAATAAAGCGTCGCCAGTCATAATTCTGGTAATGCCGGGATTTTTTTCAGCAAACAGTAAAATAAGCTGAATTAAGCGATAACAACGTAACAAGGTGTTTTTTTCATCACTGGTAATAATATTAACGCGCGATAAAATCGATTGTTCAATAAACTCAATTAGCCCTTCAAACATCCGGGCTTTAGAAGGGAAGTGGCGATAAAGCGCCGCTTCTGAAACCCCGACTTCCTTGGCTAAACTAGCGGTAGTGATGCGCCGTCCTGGCGTTTCAAGCATGTGGGCTAGTGCTTGTAAAATTTGCTCGCGACGATTTATTTTTTTTGTGACGGCCATGTAGCGAAAGTCCTGCTTATGATTTGTTATGGAAATGGCTAAGAATTTCAACCATTAACTTAGTAGCTAATTGTTCTTTGTTGGCCAAAGGCAGATCAAGTTGGCCATCTTTCCAGAATAGGGTCAGGGCATTTTGATCGGCATTAAAGCCTTGGCCGGCGATTGCAACATTATTGGCGGCAATCAAGTCGAGTTTTTTGCGCTGGAGCTTACCCCGGGCATAGGTTTCAACATCTTGAGTCTCAGCAGCAAAACCAACACAAAAAGGGCGGTTGTTGCTTAATGATATATCTTGCAAAATGTCAGGATTTTTAACCATGGTAATGGTCATTTGGTCATCATTTTTCTTGATTTTTTGATCCGCAATCGCAACAGGGCGGTAATCAGCAACGGCGGCACAGCCAACAAAAATATCCACCTGTCCGGCTTTCGCTAGCGCTTGTTGGTGCATCTGCTTGGCGCTGACAACATCAATGCGAGTGACATTCTCTGGCGCTGTTAATGAAACAGGGCCGCTAATTAAAGTGACTTCGCCACCGAGCTGAGCGGCAGCCTTAGCTAATGCAAAACCCATTTTTCCTGAACTGTGGTTGCTAATATAACGAACAGGATCAATCGCTTCTCTCGTTGGGCCAGCGGTGATTAATATTTTAAACTTAGGCTGAGCAGGTTGAAAATGCTGCTGAACAAGTTCAACCAATTGCATCGGTTCTAGCATTCTGCCTAGCCCAACATCACCACAAGCTTGCTCACCACTACCTGGGCCCCATACTTTTATTCCGCGGGCTTTTAAATTGGTAATGTTGTGCTGAGTTGCAGTTGCTCGGTACATTTGCTGATTCATCGCCGGCGCAATCGCAATGGGTGCCGCCGTCGCTAGGCATACTGTGGTGAGTAAATCACCGGCTAACCCGGCATTAATCGAGGCGATAACGTTAACGGTAGCTGGCGCAATGAGTACTAAATCGGCCCATTTTGCCAACTCAATATGTCCCATTGCGGCTTCTGCAGCAGGATCAAGCAAACTATCGCTGACCGGATGGCCGCTAACGGCTTGCAAGGTCAGTGGGGTGATAAATTCTTTTGCACCATGAGTCATGATCACACGAACATCAGCGCCACGTTCTTTAAGGCGACGAACTAATTCTGCGCATTTATAGGCGGCGATACCGCCTGTGATGCCTAGTACGATCTTTTTATTTTTCACGTGTATATTTAACCAGCATAACCATTAACTTATGGCCAATAAGATATCACACTTCAGTCAAGTTAATGAATTTTGTCCATACTAATAACCGTTCACCACCAATAACTCGAAGGTTCACTGTGATTTATCGGTGGGATCCGCAAAGGGAACTTTACTGGTTGGGAATCGTATATGTCGATCAAACATTGGCCACAACAAATGCGGCCGCGAGAAAAATTATTAGCACAGGGCGCAAGCGCCTTATCCGATGCAGAATTGTTGGCGATATTTTTACGCACAGGTGTGCGGGGCCTATCTGCCGTGGCGTTGGCCAATAATTTGTTGGTCAACTTTGGTAGTTTACCGGCCTTATTACAGGCGTCTAAAACTGAATTTTGCCAACAGGTTGGTCTCGGGGAGGCCAAATATGCGCAGCTACAGGCGAGTGCCGAGCTAACTAAGCGCTGCCTTAAACAACAACTACAACAAATTGTGGCATTAACCAGTTCGGCGCAAACGATGGATTATTTACAGGCGAAATTGGTCAATTTACCTTATGAAAGCTTTGTTGTGATCTACCTTGATAATCAGCACCAAGTGCTGCAATGCGAGGAACTATTTCGCGGTACAATTAATGCGGCAAATGTTTATCCGCGAGAAATTGTTCGCCAAGTGATAAAATATAATGCTGCGGCGGTTATTTTAAGTCATAATCACCCGTCGGGAATTTCCGAGCCGAGTCAGTCTGATATTCGCATCACTAATCGAATAAAAGCGGCACTAATATTGATTGATGTATCGATCCTAGATCATGTCATTATCGGCTTTGGAAATCCGTATTCTTTTGCAGATAACGGGCTAATATAGCGACCAAGGTTCTTTTGGACTTTTGGAGCGTTTTTTGTGAACTAATTCTTGTTTTGAGGCGAAAAAGCAACTTATATCGTCTCATTATTGAACATTGCTTGCTTTGAATTTTAATGTGCTGTAGGATACGCGCCCTCATTTGTGCCTCGGGCGACGGCCAAACGGGGCACATTAAAAGCTCGAGCTTAGAAGTTTATTTTTGGAGGACTGACATGTCTAAAGTATGCCAAGTAACTGGTAAAAGACCAATTACAGGTAACAACGTATCGCACGCAAAAAACCACACGCGTCGTCGTTTTTTACCAAATCTTCACACTCACCGTTTTTGGGTTGAGAGTGAAAATCGTTTCGTTAAATTACGTCTTACTGCTAAAGGTATGCGTATTATCGATAAGAAAGGTATTGATGTGGTATTAGCAGAAATGCGTACCCGTGGCGAAAAGGTTTAAGGAATTAAAAAATGCGCGAAAAAATTAAATTAGTTTCAAGTGCTAGCAGTCATTTTTACACGACTGATAAGAACAAACGCACTATGCCAGAGAAACTAGAACTTAAAAAGTTCGACCCGATTGTACGTAAGCACGTTATGTACAAAGAAGCTAAAATCAAGTAATTGCTATTTGATCTTAGTACGAGGTTATCTAACCTCAAAAAAAAGCCCGGTTAATACCGGGCTTTTTTTGTGACCAAAATACGGTAAACTGATCTTTTAAATCAGAGAGTAATCTCGTGAGACTAACCAAGCGCACCTGGAACAATGTATTAATCTTTTCATGCATAGCGATGATTCTTATTTTTAATACCATGAGTAATAAGTTAGTCGATAACGCTGAGGGTGAATCTGCGCCTGTATTACCTGCTGGCAGCATGATTTTAACGGTGGAATACCCTAGCGGCACTATAGAACGATTAGGGCGCAATTGGCTTGTTACGTCGTCTCAGGCATCACTTAGTGGCGAGCAAGGCCAACAGGCAACGCAACTATTGATTGATCGTTGGTTAGGGCTAACTGGCGATATTATGCTTGTTAGTAGCGATGAGCAGGGGTACCGCGTCGTGATTTGGTTAGCTGCAGCGCAAGAGCCTCGCCGCTTGTGGGTTCAGCCAACGGCGGGATTGGTTACCGATATCTTGAGCCAAACCACGTGGAAAATTCCATCAACACAAATTGCGCAATTAACGTTGCAGTCGCTTGAATTAGTTAAAGAGTCATAATGCCTGAATTACCCGAAGTTGAAGTGAGTAAATTAGGCGTTAGCCAACATCTTAATCAGCAAGTGATTAGCGATATAATCGTTCGAACACCAAAATTACGCTGGGATATTCCAACTGAGCAACTAAAAACACTGATCGGCCAGCGTATTATTAATGTCTCGCGCCGCGCGAAATATCTGATTATTGAAACGGCCGCTGGCGATATTATTATTCATTTAGGCATGTCGGGCAGTTTGCGGGTCATTGCGCGCGATAGTGCCTTAAAAAAACATGATCATTTCGATTTAGTGGTGGCCGACAAGGTTTTACGCTTGAATGATCCGCGTCGTTTTGGGGCTTTGTTGTTCGCGGCGCCAGGACAAACACACCAGGTATTTAGTAAGTTGGGCCCAGAACCTCTGACTGATGATTTTAATGCGAGCCATTTAATTGCGCTATGTCAAAAGCGTAAGGCTGTGATAAAACAGGTTATTATGGATAACCCTGTGGTGGTTGGCGTGGGGAACATTTACGCAAATGAGGCATTGTTTTTAGCTGGAATTGATCCGCGGACCCCAGCCAATCAGGTACCGGAAAAGCAATTGTCTAAGCTGGTTGAAGTGATCAAAAACGTGCTAGTCGCTGCGATTAAGCAGGGCGGTACCACGCTTAAAGATTTCAGCCAGACCGATGGCAAGCCAGGTTACTTTGCCCAATCATTGCATGTTTATGGGCGTGGTGGCCAAGCGTGCACTCAGTGTGGACAAATATTGCAAGAGCTAAAAATTGGTCAGCGGGCAAGCGTGTTTTGTGAGCATTGCCAGAAATGAAAGTTTCTTGTTTAAATAAAAATTTGTGTTGAAACATTGTTTTTTATTGGCGTATTACAGGGATAAACTTCGCGCACTGCTGATGTAATGCCGAAAGGGTAGTTATTCGTAGCTAAAATCTTACTGTTATTATGGCTTCCGGTTATACTAAGCGACGCACTCTAAACTATCATCCAAAATGGCTCAGAAAATAAGACTAAATGCGGAGTCTGAGCTTATAGTTGTTTTAAAAGTCACAAGTTGTGGTTACTCCATAAGTCAGCATGCCTGCTACGCTACTTAAAATATGTATTTTGGAATAATTCAATTGCAGACCGGTCAGATAAGCAAGTATATCTTTTATTAAAGATAATTAGTTTTTGATGCTAAGATCTTAAATTTTAGCGTTTTTTGTGTTTAATATATGGGCAGGGCTGCCAATTTTTGGTGTATATAAATATTAATTACCGAAATATTAGTTCAAGTTTAAGAGATGATTATATGAAAAAACTACCGATCAGTGTTTTTATTGTTACGTTGAATGAAGAAAAAAATATCGCGACAGCACTTCAAAGCGTGAACTTTGCTGATGAGATTATTGTTGTGGACTCTGGTAGTAGTGATCGTACAGTAGCAATAGCACAAGGGCTTGGTGCAACTGTTGTTGTAAACTCTTGGCCTGGTTATGCAAAACAAAAACAGTTTGCCATGGGGTTATGCCGTCATGATTGGGTCTTGAATCTTGATGCCGATGAAGAGGTTACTCCTGCTTTAGCAGAGCGCTTCAAAGAGCTTGTTACTCAGGATAAGTACGTTAATATCCGTTGCTTACGTGATGATATTTTTATGGGTGAAGCGCTATCTTCTTGGTCAAAGAAACCTAATAACAATAGATTATATAAAAAATCTTTAGCATGTTTCGATAGTAGTCGTCTGGTACATGAAAGCGCTACGGTAGAAGGGAAAGAGCTTTTTATCAGTGAAACGTTGACGCATTATGGTTATGGTAATATTGAAGTTTTAACCCATAAGAATAATTTATACTCATCGCTAAAATCTCAGGAAAAATTTGATAAAAATAAAAACTTTTCGATAATTAAGTTGTTATTTATTTTCCCATTAGTTTTTATTAAAGAGTTGCTTTTTCAGCGAAAAATATTTTCTGGTAAGCGCGGTTTTATTTTGTCGATTATTCTGGCCTATTATGCATTTATGAAAGAAGCTAAATTGTATGAGCTTCAAGTGGATCAATCGGTTAAGGTTAACAAGAGAGAACAATAGTGGAGCTTTATAGTTCTAATCTATTACTAATTTACACGAGTTAAATTATATTATGGCAATAGTTAAATTTAAAATATTTGTGATTAATCTAGACTCAAGTCAAGATCGACTGGTGTCTATTGCTCAGCAATTCGACAAACTTGGCCTTGAATTTGAGCGTGTGTCCGCTGTGCGGGGAAGTGATTTAAGCAAGCAAGAAAAGAGCGAAATATTCGATCTAGACATTAACCTACAAAAGTACCATAAGATATTAAATGATGGTGAAATTGGATGTTACTTAAGCCACGTGCGTTGTTATGAGAAAATTATCGCTGAGCAGCTAGATTATGCATTAATTTTGGAAGACGATGCTATTTTGACTGAGCATATTAACGGATATATTAAAAATATTCCGATGATATCTAATGATTGGGATTATATTAAATTGTCTCATGGTAGTAAGGTAAAAAAAGTAATTGATACGGTATCAATAGGTGACAACTTGTCATTGAGTACCGCCAAGAAAATACCTTCTACTAATACTGGCCAATTTGTTTCTCTATCTGGAGCTGAGAAGTTAATGGCTCATGCATTTCCAATCGCTAGGCCAATCGATGTTGAAATTCAGTATTGGTTCGAGAAACAATTAAGATGTTTTGTGGCACAGCCGTCTCCTATCTTAAATGGAGATTTTGGCAGTGAAATTAATCAAGTGTCCGACCGTAGAGAGGCAAAAAAACATCGGTTGAAGCGCTGGGTACAAAAAATCCATTTCGAACTGGAGCTTATTCATCATCGCAATAATATCCCATCATTACCTAAGATTAAACGTTAGGTAATGATGGACGACTTACTTTCTTTGAGCGTTAGCAGGTAAGTTCAAGAGAAGTATAATTAATCATCATTTGAACTTATACACTATTTTTAGCTAAAGAGCTGTTGCTAAAAAGGCTGTGGCTTATGCCAGCGATACCTATTCGGAACAAACTGACTTCGTATTAATCCAGATAGGTATAGCCAATTAGTGGTCGCTAAAAAAATTAATTGGCTTCAAGGGTTTGTACTTTTTAATGTAAATTAAATGCCGAAAATTCGACAGAACGCAGCGCTAATTCGTTTGCAGAAAACCGAAAAATCTTTAGCTAGCTGATTTTGGCTGAGTTTATACCTGATCCCCCTATGGTCACCTGTATGCCGCACATAACCCGTTGGGAAAATTGCCGCTTTGAAGCCTTTTTGATGATAAATCTCACTCATGTTAAGTTCACCAGCCAATTCACCTATAGGTGCAAGTATTTGATAGTCAGACAGCCTTCTCAAGCCTGGATTAAATGTAAAGCCGTGCCACAGGGCTGAATTAGCCCGACGCTTATGGTTACGTAACATGATCTGATATTGTATGGGTTTGGTGGAAGTGCTGTCGAAAAGTTCTGGTTCAACTGGATGCTCATTAGTATCATTTTGTTCTCGTAGCCAAACGGTTACAATTTTTTCATCTGATTTTAGGACGTCAAATGAGTCTTCGATAAAACCTTCTCGATAAAACTCCCAATCGTCCTCGCAGTGAAAAATATACTCAGCAGTTACACATGCATAAGCCTTATCAATGCTTCTCATTTGACCTAATTGAGGATCGTTATTTAATACGATGAAATCAATAGCAGGGAACTTATCTAGCACTTTTGTTAATTGCACTAGATTATGACTATCTTCAATGATGATATGCTGAGAGATAGGGTAAGTATTGAATTTGAAAAAACTGGCTAAAGTCATTTCAAGTAAATCAAATCGATTACAGCTCGTTAGAACTAGCGCAACATTTTCTTTGTTCACATCCCATCCCAGATAATATTAAAGTATTCCAAGCCATCTTATGAGATGAGGGTATTTTGATCAAGTCTATCAGTCGTTTTAAAAGTGATTATGATCACTAGATAGTTATTATTAGGAAATCCCACATAACTAGACCTTTATTTTAGACGAACTACTTTCATAACTTATTGACTCAGCGCATCAGAAACAATATCAGGGACAAATTGGCTGACATCGCCACCGTGTAGCGCAACTTCTTTTACTAGTGTCGATGAAATAAAAGAATTTTTCTCCGATGGGGTTAAAAAGACACTTTCAAGATCTGGGTGTAGCCGTCTGTTCATATTGGCTAATTGAAATTCATATTCAAAATCAGAAACCGCGCGCAGGCCACGAACTAATACGGTGGCTTGATACTGCCTTGCGAAATCAACCAGCAAGCCATTAAAGCCAACTACAGTTACATTATCAAGGTGTTGAGTAACAGCCTTAGCTAAATTTACTCGCTGCTCAAGTGTAAAGCGCGGTTTTTTACTCGGGCTATTAGCGACACCAACAATGACTTCGGTAAATAATTTTGAGGCGCGCTCAACTAAATCAATATGACCATTAGTGACGGGATCAAATGTTCCTGGGTATATTGCTTTTGTATGCATTGGGTTACCTAATAGATATTGCGATTAAAACTTTTCGCTATTGTGATTAATATCTCGACCGTGGTCAATAGCATGATTAATCTCGGGCGCATTAAGCCTAATTTATCTCTTGATTGTTAAGCTATAATTTACTTAGGGACATGATAGCCCCGTATTGCAGCAAGGCTTCAGGAAAGTAGATATTGCGCCCTCACGTTGTAGGCGCTCAAAAATTTTAGCCTTACTGCAGAACTTACACCTGGGCCATCTTTATGATTGAGTTTTTTTAGCGAAACCACCATAACGTTTTGGGGCCAAATCAAGCTCTAAAATCATCGTTTCTAGTTTGTTTTTTACGTCTTGGACTTTAATTGTGTCCATTAAGTTTTCGCCTTTAGCCCGGGTGCCCCATTTGATCATCGAAATAGGTTTTTTCTTTTGCTCTACGATGGTCTCAATATAAGTACTAACGACAAACTCTTGATAGCTATATGGGCCTGTTCGCGCAGGGTTACTGTGCGCATATAAACCAATAACTGGCGTAGCTACGGTGACGGCCATATGTGCTGGGCCGGTATCTGGCGCTAACACCACATCAGCTTGTTTTAATACTGCTAGCAGCTGCTTTAACGTTGTTTTACCAATTAAATTTAGTGGTTGCTGCTCGCAGCTATCATTGATCAATTGTCCAAGCTGTTGCTCTGATGCTGTCGGACCGCCACATAAAATAACATTCCAATCTTTATCGTGAGCATAGTTAACAATAGCGCTATAGTGCTGAGCCTGCCAATTTCGCTCGGCTTTACTGGCGGCTGGTGCAATAACTAAAGTTCGGCGATCGGGATCAAAATGTTGATTGGCCCAGTTGAGGTCTTGCTCATTTAGTGGCATTTGCCATTGCGGAGTGAGATCTGTTACCCCTGTGACTTCGGCAAAGGCCATGAAACCGTCGAGTACGTGAGGTTTTATTTGTGCCTTAATTCTACGATTACCAAACAACCATTGGCCTTCTTTCGCTCGTTTTTTATCAAAACCTACTTTGTACTTGGCTTTGATGCACCAACTGGCGAGGCTAGCTCGCAGCGCGACCTGCATTTGCAATAAAACATCGAACTGGCGACCTTTAAGCGTTGTCTTGAGTTCTTTATAACCTTGTAAGCCGGATTTTTTGTCAAAAATAATAAATTCGACCCCTGGTAATCCTTCAAGCAGCATAGCTTCTACTTTACCGATCACCCATGTGATGGTTGTTTCTGGCCAGCGGCGCTGAATGGCTTGCACTGCGGCGACAGCATTGCAGACGTCTCCAATGGCACTTAAACGTAGAATACAAATAGATTGCGGCTGATGTCCGGGGTAATTCATGGCGGTAAACTTATTGGTTGTCTCAGAGATCTTGAGTTTATCATAAGTTCTAAATGAATCGTCAAATCGCTTAGGTATAAACCCGTCGCCGATTAGGCTAAACTAGCGAAAATTATTCGATGGATATTTCTCTGTGGTTTTACACCTGCAACAATCAGATAATCAGTGGCTTATTGGTCATTTAGACGCCGTGGTCGATCGGGCGTGGTTTATGCCCTCGTATTGGCAGCAACAACAGCAGATTTTAGGTCAATCTCATGGCCGTAATGTCACCTGGTTTGTCGGCCTGCCAGAGCAGGCTATGGTATTACGCCATTATTATCGTGGCGGTTTAATTGGTAAATTAATAACAGATTGTTATTGGTTTAGCAGTATCGAACAAACTAGGGCTTATCGCGAATTTTCGTTATTGGTGGAATTAGAGCGACTGCAGTTACCGGCTTGTCGCGTTGTGGCAGCGCAAGTGACCAAAACTGGCTTAATTTATCGGGCCGATTTACTGATGAAGATGGTCGACAATGGTCAGGATCTGGTGGCCTTGTTAACACAAGGGCCGCTAACAGAATCGCAATGGGCGGCGATTGGTGCAACGATTGCAGAATTTCATCGGGCGCGGGTTTATCACGCCGATTTAAATGCCCACAATATTTTGATCGACAACAACCAGCAAACTTGGTTAATTGATTTTGATCGCGGTGAAATAAAAGCCGAGGCTGGTGCCTGGTGCCAGCAAAACCTCGACCGGTTATTACGCTCTTTTGAGAAAGAATTAGCCCAACTTGGCGTTTTTCATTTTGGTCCGCAGCAGTGGCAACAGTTATTGCAAGGTTATCAGCAAGCAATGGCAGTGCAAGCTTAACTCCTAGCCAGGTTTAAGTATTGGTTATTGCTAGCTGCTTACTAACCCACAGCTCAAGGCGTTGCAGAGTGCCTTGGTTGCTTTTGACAAACTCTTGAGCGCTATGACCCATGGTCAGTCGCTGGTTGTTATCGTTAAATAAGCGTTGCAGCTCTTGACTGAGCTGAGATGGGTCTTCGACGATCGTTAAACCTTTGGCAGCGGTTAAACGTTGACAAATGTCGCTAAAATTAAAGACATGTGGACCCATTAATACCGGCTTGCCTAAAGCGGCGGGTTCTAGTGGGTTATGGCCGCCACGCTCTATTAAACTGCCGCCAATAAAAGCGACATCCGCCACCCCGCACATCAGTAATAATTCGCCCATGGTATCGCCTACTACAACTTGGGTCTTGAGGCTTGGTGCTTCGTCATCGCTACGTTTGACAAAACTAAGCGCCATGCTTTGGCACAGTTGACTGACTCCGTCGAATCGCTCCGAATGGCGCGGCACAATAACCAGTAATAACTCGGGTAGTTGCAGTAACAATTGTTGGTGAACCTGCAAAATTTGCTGATCTTCAACTGGGTGGGTACTACCTGCGACCCAAACCGGACGCTGAGTGGCCCACGCTGCTTTTAACTGCATTTGTTGCGCGATTAATTCAGGTGAAATCTTAAGATCGAACTTGATGCTGCCGGTAATTTTTAATTTTTCTGCCGCTAAGCCTAAATCTGAGAAACGTTGACCATCACTGGCAAATTGCGCTGATACTTGCGTTATTTTAGCTAACATTTCGGCCATTAATGGTGCGGCTTTTTTATGATAGCCACGGGCTGACTTTTCAGACATTCTGGCATTGGCTAGTAAGGTCGGAATTTGGCGTTGGTGCAACTGATGAATCATGTTGGGCCACAATTCCGTTTCCATAATAATGCAAATGGCAGGCTGTAATCGATGCAAGAATCGTTGCATCGCACCAGGTAAGTCTAGCGGTAAATAACAATGGGTAACGCGATTGCCAAATGCTTTGATCACAGTGGCGCTGCCAGTAGGAGTACTCGTTGTTACCACAATTTGATGATCGGGATGGTTGCAGAGCAAATTATTGATTAATGGCGTAGCAGCAATGGTTTCACCAACCGATACCGAATGGATTAAAATAACCGGTTTGCTGACATTAAATTTATTAAAGCCGAAGCGTTCGCCAACCCTGCCGCGATAATCGGCCGATCGTAACGCTCTATAGCCAAGATAAGCTAAGATAATTGGCGTAAGTAGGTATAAAAAAAAGGTATATAAGTGTCTATTCATTTTGCTTGTTGTCTGTGAACAGGTTACATTGACTCATAGGGGGAGTACGAGTCTGACTAGGCTTTATCATACGTTGTTTTGGAAAAAATAACAGTTCGCTGGTGGTTTGTGCCCTAGATATATTCTTAATAACAACTAAGCAAAACAGATACTAATGAAAACCAAAGATAAAATTATCCAAGCAAGCATCGAGTTATTTAATTTGCTTGGTGAGCGAAATGTATCAACCAATCATATTGCGGCCCACCTCAATATTAGCCCCGGCAATCTTTATTACCATTACCGTAATAAGGACGATATTATTCGTTCTATCTATACCCTGTATGAACAAAATCTTGACCAAATGTTTCAGCCGCAGCATCACGAAAGCGTCGGTATGGATGAAATGATGTATTACGTTGATCGGGTTTTTTATTCGATGTGGCGCTTTCGTTTTTTTTACGCCAACTTGACCGACATTTTGGCTCGAGACAAAGAGCTGCACCAGCGCTATCTGGTTGCTCAAAAGCGGCTCTATCATCGAATTATCACCAGCTTGGCTGAGATCCGCGAGCAAGGTTATATTGATCTCGACGATGACATGCTTAATGATTTGGCCCAAACCTTGAAACTAGTGGTGACCTTTTGGATTAGTTACCAACAAACCCAGAGTGAGGAAGAAATTACCCAAGCAACAATTTCAGCGGGCGTGCTTAAAGTAATTTGTATTTTTAAGGGCCATATTAGTGATAAGGGCCGTACTCATCTCAATCAAATTGAGAAAAACTATCGCGAATTAATGAACAGTGATGATATTTCACCGACCCTCGATTAGTAATATTGATAACCAGATTACAAGCTACGTATAACATGTTGTTATTTCATTGTTTTATAGTTGAAACAACTTGTTAACACGAAAAAAACTAATAGTGCTGCTATTCTGGCCCGATAGAACGGATTTGTATCACAAATACCAGTAACATACTCCTATACTCGCACCGTACAGCGCCGCACATGGCGCTATACTAACGACGAACATACCCGTTCATTTTTTAGGAGACATCATGTCTGGTTCATTTAGTGATTTTATTAAGCAACAGCTCGTTCAAGTGAAGGCCGACGGCCTATACAAAGAAGAGCGTCAGCTGCTTTCACCGCAGGATACTGGCATTGAAGTATCCGCTGGTGAAGTTATTAATTTTTGTGCTAACAACTATTTAGGTTTAGCCAATCACCCTGATCTTATAACCGCTGCTAAACATGGCCTAGATAACAATGGCTTTGGTATGGCGTCGGTGCGATTTATCTGTGGTACTCAAGATATTCATAAGCAACTGGAAAATAAACTGAGTTCATTCCTTGGCATGCCAGATACTATTTTGTATTCATCATGTTTCGATGCCAATGCCGGTTTATTTGAAACCTTATTAGGCCCTGAAGACGCGATCATTTCCGATGCACTTAATCATGCCTCAATTATCGATGGCGTGCGTTTATGTAAGGCTAAGCGTTTTCGCTACGCCAATAACGACATGGCTGCACTTGAAGCGCAATTAATTGCGGCAACTGAAGCTGGTGCTCGTTTTAAATTAATTGCCACTGACGGTGTCTTTTCAATGGACGGCGTGATCGCCAACCTTAAAGGCGTTTGTGATCTTGCTGATAAGTATGACGCAATGGTAATGGTTGATGACTCACATGCTGTTGGTTTTGTTGGTGATCTTGGTCGTGGCACTCACGAGCATTGCGACGTGATGAACCGAGTTGACATTATTACTGGCACGTTAGGCAAAGCACTTGGCGGCGCGTCAGGCGGCTTTACCTCAGCCAGTAAAGAAGTGGTTGAATGGTTGCGTCAACGTTCACGCCCTTATTTGTTCTCAAACTCGCTGGCACCAGCGATTGTTACGGCCTCAATCAAAGTATTAGATATGCTTGAAGACGGCCAAGAGCTACGCGACCGCGTTAAAGCGAATGCCGAATATTTCCGTAGTGAAATGGCTGCTGCTGGCTTCACGATGTCGGGTGCGGATCACGCGATTGTACCTGTGATGTTAGGTGATGCGAAATTAGCACAGCAAATGTCAAACAAGCTGCTGGCGAAAGGCATTTACGTTGTTGGTTTCTCATTTCCTGTGGTCCCTAAAGGCGCGGCACGTATCCGTACTCAAATGTCTGCTGCACACACCAAAGCTCAGTTAGATCAGGCTATTGCTGCATTTATCGAAGTCGGTAAAGAGCTTAAGGTTATTTCATGAAAGCATTAAGTAAAGTCAAAGCCGAAAAAGGCATCTGGATGGTCGACGCGCCAGAGCCACAAATGGGTCATAACGATCTATTAATTCGGATCCGTAAAACGGCGATTTGCGGCACCGACATGCACATCTATAACTGGGATGACTGGGCACAGCGTACTATTCCGGTGCCAATGGTTGTTGGTCATGAATATGTTGGTGAAGTCGTTGGCATTGGCCAAGAAGTTAAAGGTTTTGCCATTGGCGACCGCGTATCAGGCGAAGGCCATATTACCTGTGGTCATTGTCGTAACTGTCGCGGTGGCCGTACCCATTTATGCCGTAATACTATTGGCGTGGGCGTTAACCGTTCAGGTTCATTTGCAGAGTTATTAGTTATTCCAGCGTTTAATGCTTTTAAGTTACCTGATGATATTTCAGATGACTTAGCTGCGGTATTCGACCCGTTTGGTAATGCGGTGCACACTGCGTTGTCGTTCGACTTGGTTGGTGAAGACGTTTTAATTACCGGTGCCGGGCCAATCGGCATTATGGCGGCCGCTATTTGTAAACACGTTGGCGCGCGCCACGTGGTAATTACTGATGTTAACCCTTACCGTCTTGAACTTGCCAAGAAAATGGGCGCGACCCGTGCGGTTAACGTGATGGAAGAGAAACTTGAAGATGTCATGAGCGACCTTGGCATGACCGAAGGTTTTGATGTCGGCATGGAAATGTCTGGCGTACCGTCGGCGTTCCAAAGCATGCTTAAAAACATGAACCACGGTGGCCGCATTGCGATGCTTGGCATTCCGCCGTCAGATATGTCAATTGACTGGGATCAGATTATCTTTAAAGGATTGGTGATAAAAGGAATTTACGGCCGTGAAATGTTTGAAACTTGGTATAAAATGGCCAGTTTAATTCAGTCAGGCCTCGATATTTCTCCAATTATTACCCATCATTTTAACATTGATGATTTCCAGCAAGGTTTTGACGCCATGGGCTCAGGATTGTCAGGAAAAGTTATTTTAAACTGGGATTAACCTTAACTTTAATTTAACCAACAAGGCTAGCGCTCTGATGAATGCTAGCCTTTTTTATTGCCATTAATTAATCAAACAATTGCTGTTCTAGCGACTGGCCTTTAACCAGTTGTCGGTAATCAATGCCATGTTGATAAAGGCAGTCGAGCAATAACCGATCAAAGCGCGGTTGCTCTTGGCCGTTGTAACTAATAACCAGACGATTCTTTTGTTGGTTATTTAATGAGATCAGGCCCGATAATTTATTTAACAGCGCAACGACTTCGTTATCGGCTGGAGTAACGAGTTGCAGGCTAAGGTGCTGCACTAAGTTATCGTTGGCATGGCCAATTTTCTGTTGGCTCATTACGCCTTGTTCAAGTAACAACACCGTGTCACACAGCTGCTCTAGTTCACTTAAATTGTGTGAGCTAATAATAAAGTGCGCTTGCTCTGATAAATCGGCGATCAACGCTCTTATTTGACGAGCACTGGCCGGATCAAGACCGGCAGTCGGCTCGTCTAATAGCACCAGTTGCGGCGAACCAATCAATGCCTGAGCGATAGCGACCCGTTTTTTCATGCCGTGACTTAAGCTCGTTGGTCGCAAAGACAAGACCTCACTCAAATTCACTAATTGTAATACGCGATCGGTTTCAAGCTGAGCGCCTGAGCTGGTGTACCCTTGCAGTTTGGCGTAAAACGTTAGCTGCTGACCAATGGTAAAAGCTGGATCAAGCAGGGCATCTTGCGGTAATGAACTGATCCGACCGAGCAAAGCGCTGGCACCGGGAGCATGACCAAGCAGGGTTATGTCACCGCTGCTCGGTTGCTGATAGTTGGCTAAAATATTAAACAAGGTGGTTTTTCCCGCACCATTAGGACCAACAAGTGCGGTTGCACCACGCCGTGGGCTGTTAAAACCATCACCTCGACTTTCATCAGAACTGGCGCCTAAGGTGAAGCTAACTTGGTTTAACGCGAGTTTGCCGCCAAAGCGCTTGGTTAAATCTCGGCATTGGATAATTGCAGTCATAGTGCTCTCCGGGCAAATATCTGTTGGGCTAATACCAGATAACAGACGGTTTGGGCCAACGGCACTATCGCACTGTTAAGCGATGACATTGCATCAGCCTGAACCAAAGACGTTAACTGTTGACCCGGTAGGATAATTAACAGCGAACTTAAGCCGGGTGAGCCAAGTGCCGCCAGGCCAATAATGCTGCTTAATAGTGGAATAACAATCACGGTGGCAACGACACTCAAACGTGCAGAAACAAAAATGCAGTTAAACAAACTCATTAAGGCGATAAAGGGTAAACATAAAATGAATAAGTTGGTGCCAATCAGTACTAATTGGTTGGTTGCGGCGAGCAGCGATGATGGATCTCGAATTAACGCCATCAGCATGGTTGCTCCAAGCGTAAGCACAATGCCGCTAAAAACAATAATAAGTTGAGCAATGAATCGGCCAAATAATAATTGATTACGAGTGGCGCGTAGGGCAATAAAGCGTAATGTGCCCCGGTTATGATCTGACGCTAATTGATCGCTGGCAAATAACACACTGGTCAACGGAAACACAAAAGCAGCAATCAACCAATAAACGGCTAGCTCAGGGTAGGGCCAAGCAAGCAGGTACTCAAGATTGATAGTTTGTGAGAACAGGAAAAAGTCATTAAAGTAGCTCGGGTTACTTAAAATAGCAGCGGCTTGATAAATAGGATATTTTAACAACAGCAGCCAACTAATGGCAAAGGCAATAACCAGCATTAAACCGCGCTTGGTGAGGGCGACTCTAACCAGTTCAAATTGACAAATTAGCCAAATTATCTTGATGGTTTGCGGCCGTGAGGGTAAAGCAGAAGGCACTGACATCGCCGAAAATCCTTATCTGAGCAAGCGGGTTGGGATAAATGGCTAATATCGGGGCACCCCGATTAGCACAAAAGTAATCGCGGGCACTATACCTTAAATTGGTGGGTTAACGCATTAAGATTGAGCCAGCTCGATAAAGTGCTCTTTCATTAAATCGATTATGTGTTGAGGCAGCGGTTGGCTTTTCTTTTCCTGATGGCAAAAATTAATCATGGTGGTGAGTCCACTGACCGTTTTTGTGCCATTTTGCCAGCATTCTTGATAAACATCGAACGAGGCTCCACCGATCCGACTGATATAGGTTTTTATTTCGACTTCGCTGCCATAGTGGGTTTCGGCGTGAAAAGTAACGCTAAACTTGCCAAGCATTAACTTCCAGTCTTTAAGATCGAGCTCGGGGGAAAACATTCGAAAAACCGGCTCACGCGCGGCTTCAAACCACATTGGCAGAACGGTATTGTTGATATGGCCTAGGGCATCAGTTTCAAGAAAACGAGGGCTGATAGAAGTAGCTAACATGGTGATCTCCAGTAAACGATTGTTTAAATTTTTATCTAATCTAACAAAAATAATAAGGTTATAATATGAGTTTCGTGAGATTGGAACGATTAAGTGGATAGATTGACGTGAATGATTTTAAAAGTTTTATTGAGCAATTAGCCCAACATGGCCAGCAGAGTAACCACCGGAGTGTGGTGGTGCTTAGTGGACCTCAGTCGTGGGCAACTGAGTTGTTGGCTGAGCAGTTAACTGCCCAGTCTTGCTGTTGGTTAGGCGACGGGCCGTGGTCAAGTTGTCTTGCGATCAATAAGGCTAAATCAGTGCTCGGTCAAGAATATCAGCAGTTGGTGTTTAACGGCTACAGTGGCTTTAACCCCGATGCGTTCGGGGTGGTCAGTGGCACCTTAGCGGGTGGCGGCATTTGTTTTATCATTTGTCCTGATTTTAAGGAGTGGCCAAGCTTCGCCGATCCCGATTACGTGCGTTATGTCGCAACCCCCCAAGATGTTGACCGCGTAACGGGTTATTTTATTCGCCGAGCTATCACCATCATTAAGGCGCAATCGTCTTGTTATGTGCTAACGCCTGATACACCGCTGCCCGAGTTAAGCAACGTGGTGATTAACGAGCCTAAGCTTGCGACTATTGCCCCTTATGCAAGTGAGGAACAACAGCATGCGGTGGCACAGATAGTTAAAACGGTTACTGGTCACCGCCGACGACCGTTAGTGATTAGTGCCGATCGTGGCCGTGGTAAATCTGCAGCCTTGGGTATTGCCGCCGCCGAGCTCTTAGCCAGCCGAGTTTCTCGCATTATCATTACCGCGCCAACAGTTGCCGCGGTGCAGTCGGTCTTTAAACATGCGGCGTTACTGCTCGATGGTGCGCAGATCACTAAGCTTTGCCTTACGTGGCAGGGCAAGACCATTGAGTTTATTGCGCCTGATGCCTTGATAAAGCTGCAACCAGATAGCGATTTAGTGCTGGTGGATGAAGCGGCCGCAATCCCGACAGCGATGTTGGCGACCTTAGCGACCACCTATTCACGATTGGTCTTTGCGACAACCCTGCATGGGTACGAAGGCACTGGTCGTGGTTTTGCGTTGCGCTTTATTAAACGCCTAGCTGAAATATCACCGGGGTATCGCACCGCCGGGCTTAATCAACCAATCCGGTGGGCTGAGCAAGATCCGCTAGAGCAGCTGACTTATCAACTGCTCGGGCTAAAATCTGAAGCGGCGAATGTTGATTCACTTGTTGAAGCTATGGCTGGTAAGCACGGCCGCCAACAGCTTGAGTTTAGTCAACTTAGTCAGCGACAGTTATTGGACAACCCCAGCTTGCTAGAGCAGCTCTTTGGTTTGTTGGTATTAGCGCATTACCAAACGTCACCTTCTGACTTTCGTCAGTTATTAGACGCTCCAGACTTAACAATATTTATAGCGACAATAGATCAGCAATTGGTGGCTACCGCGCTAGTGTTAACCGAGGGCGACATTAAGCCGGCGTTAGCGCAGCAGATTTGGTTGGGACAGCGTCGCTTGCGCGGGCATCTGTTGCCACAGTCGCTAATGGCTCAAGTTGGGCTGCAAGAAGCGGGTGCGTATCGTTATGGCCGGATTATGCGCATTGCGGTGCAGCCACAGTTGCACCGTAATGGCATTGGTCTGCAGTTAGATCAGCAAATTGAGCAGTGGGCACAAGCCAACCAGCTCGATTTTATTGGCGCCAGCTTTGGCGCGACCGCCGATTTACTCGATTATTGGCAGGCGTTAAATTATCAACCCCTGCGATTGGGGCTTAATCGTGACAGTGCCAGCGGCACCCATTCTGCGATCGTATTAAAACCGCTGCAGGTCAGCGAGCCACATCAGCAATTGATTAACTTGGCTCAGCAAAATTTTTATCACAACTTAGGGTATGCCTTAAGTGCACAATTTGAGGCGCTGGAATTCGAACTGGTGGTTGGCTTGCTGAGCGACGTCGTGGGATCTGAGCCGCTTAAGACCCAAGATCTCTCAAATATTGAGGTGTTTACCGCTGGTGGCCGGCCATTTGAGCTGGTGGCTCATTCGATTGCACAACTGATTTGGAGCAAGGGCCAGCAATTAACGCAACTATCAACTCAATTTCAGCAGATCCTGATCCTTAAAGTGCTGCAACAGCAATCTTGGTCTGCTTGTTGTCGGCCGTGTGGCACTAGTGGCCGTAAGGGGTCGGAAGCTTTGTTGAGACAAGCGGTAACGATGTTATTAAGCGAGTGCGCCGTCCAATAACGACATCAGGTCAGTAAATAATATAAAAATTAACTTGCACAAAGTTTAAAACGGTTGTTTAATTCCTGTAATGTAGTCGAAAGTTTATTCATTACGACTGTACCGCAGGGTTAATATCGGCTATCGTGCTGGTTGGTCTAGTTGACGTTAACGTAAGTTTTGCGCTAATGAATAATCATAATAAATATTATAAAAATAGTTACGCGAGCAATAGCGATAGAGGAGCAGAATATGGAACGTGAATCGATGGAGTTTGACGTTGTCATCGTTGGTGCCGGCCCAGCCGGTTTATCGGCGGCTTGCCGTTTAATGCAGGCAGCAAAAGAACAAGAGCAAGAACTCACGGTTTGTTTGGTTGAAAAAGGCTCTGAAGTTGGCGCGCATATCTTATCTGGTGCGGTCTTTGAGCCAAAAGCACTGAACGAACTTTTTCCTAATTGGAAAGAG
This sequence comes from Gammaproteobacteria bacterium, assembly GCA_013214945.1. NCBI lineage: Bacteria > Pseudomonadati > Pseudomonadota > Gammaproteobacteria > Gammaproteobacteria bacterium. Next base: position 86,160 of record JABSRT010000010.1, on the reverse strand, counting down.
CTCGGCGCACCACTACATACCGAAGTGGTTGTCGACGATATATTTATGTTTAACGGTGAGTTTAACAGCATAAAAGTCCCGAATATGCTGGTGCCTAAAACCATGCACAATGAAGGCAACTATATTGTTAGTTTGGGCAATGTTTGTCGCTGGCTTGGTGAGCAAGCTGAGCAACTTGGGGTCGAAATATTCCCAGGTTTTGCCGCTGCTGAAACCTTGTACCACGAAGATGGTGCAGTTAAAGGCATTTTAATCGGCGATATGGGTATTAGCGAAAGTGGTGAGCAAAAAGACTCGTACATGCCCGGTATGGAATTACACGCCAAATACACTATTTTTGCTGAAGGCTGTCGTGGCCATTTAGGCAAAGAACTACAGGATCGATTTAACCTCAATGAAGGCCGTAGCCCGCAGCATTATGGTTTAGGCATTAAAGAAATTTGGACTATACCTAGCGAGCAACATCAGCAAGGTAAGGTAGTTCATACCGCAGGTTGGCCACTAAATGATGGCGCGACTGGGGGTGGTTTCTTGTATCACATTGAAGATAATCAAGTGGTTGTTGGCTTGATTGTTGATTTAAATTATAGCAATCCATACCTCAGCCCATTTGATGAATTCCAGCGTTATAAGCATCATCCTCAAATTGCCAAATACCTAACTGGCGGTACTCGCTTGTCTTATGGTGCTCGTGCAATCGCTAAAGGCGGCTTAAACTCATTGTCTAAAATGAGCTTTGCTGGTGGTTTGATCATTGGTTGTGATGCTGGCACGCTTAATTTTGCCAAAATCAAAGGATCGCACACCGCGATGAAGTCGGGCATGATTGCTGCTGATGTTATCGTGGCTGAATTGGCCAAGGGCGATGCCGCCGTTAGCGAATTAACCCAATATGGCGAGCAGTTTAAGCAGTCGTGGATTTACGAAGAACTTTATAGTTCACGTAACTTTGGCGCGGCAATGCATAAATTTGGCACCATTTTAGGCGGTGCGTTTAATACCATCGACCAAAATGTGTTTGGTGGTAAATTGCCGGTTAATCTTAAAGATGACAGCCTAGATCACGCGCAGCTTAAGTTAGCGAGTCAATCAAAAGAAATTGCTTACCCTAAGCCTGATGGTAAATTAAGTTTCGATAAGTTGTCATCGGTATTTTTGTCTAATACCTATCACGAAGAAGATCAGCGTTGCCATTTAACCTTGGCTGACCAATCGATTCCTTTGTCAGTAAACTTAGAAAAATGGGCTGAGCCAGCCCAGCGTTACTGTCCGGCGGGTGTGTATGAAATTGTTGAAGAAAATGGCGAAAAACGTTTTCAAATCAACGGCCAAAACTGTGTCCATTGTAAAACTTGTGACATAAAAGATCCGAGTCAAAACATTACTTGGATTTCACCAGAAGGCGGTGGCGGGCCCAATTACCCGAACATGTAATAGCTGTTTAATAAAAAGGCCGCCACTAGGCGGCCTTTTTTATGGTGGCTTAATTAGTGCGCTGCCACAATGAGAAATTAACCTGACCGGCATTTTTTTCTTTTAAACATTGCCAGTTATCGGGTAATTTTACCTGAGATAATTCAGATTCCATTTCAAGGTATATTACCGCATCGTCACTAAGCCAACCTTGCTGCTCAAGCAATTGGCAGCTTTGCTCTAACAAATCTTTACGAAATGGTGGATCGATAAATACCAGTGAAAATTGTTGGCTAGCAGAGCTGGCCAAAAAAGTAAGGCTATCGGTATTTTTAACTTGACCGTTGTCACAGCCTAACATCGTTAAATTCTCGCTGAGTTGGCGTGCCGCACTACGATCTTTTTCCAGTAATAACGCTGAATCGGCAAAACGCGATAAGGCCTCAAAAGACAAACCACCACTGCCGGCAAACAAGTCGAGACATTGCGCGCCATCGATGTAAGGAGCAAGCCAATTAAATACCGTTTCTTTAACCCTGTCAGTGGTTGGGCGTAAGCCATCAACATCATGGACCGGCAGTTTTCGGCTGCGCCATTGGCCACCGATGATCCGAATTTGTCCAGATTGTCCCTTAGATCCTCTTGAACTCTTTTTAACCGAAGCCATTGCTACCTCATTCCGTTACTATTTGCTATTATCGCAGTCTACATTTTTCTTTAGGCGCTATTTTAGCAAGTTCAGCGTCTAAAACGTAATAGCAGTTAGAGGATTTTGTCGAAATGGCGAAAAAAGGCATATTAGGTTGGCTTGGCCTCGGTCGTGATAAAGAACAGCAAGCGCAGCAAACCGATGTTGATACCGCAGTTGAAGAAATTAACACTGGCACCGATACCCTAGATGAACAGCATGTTGAAGTTGAGGCTGAACAGGTTACTGAGCCAGAGCTTATTGAAGCCGCAGCGCCGGAAGTTGACGAGGTTATCGATCCAATCGTGACCACGGCAGCAAGCAAAGCATTAGCTGATAGCGAGCCCGAGGTGGTAACTGAATCAACAGAACTTGTTGAAAGCACAGAACCTGTAGCCAGTGAAAAAGCAGGATTTTTCAGCCGCTTAAAAGAAGGTTTAAAGCGTACTAAGCAGCATTTTGGCAGCGGTTTTTTGAGTTTATTCAAAGGCAAACAGATTGATGACGATTTGTTTGAAGAGTTAGAAGAGCAATTGCTGATCGCTGATGTTGGGGTCGATACTACCTTAAAAGTGATTAAATCTTTAACTGAAACCGCCAGTCGCAAGCAGCTTAAAGACGGTGAGGCACTTTATGGCCTATTACAGCAAGAGCTGGCAACTATTATTGAGCCGGTATCACAACCTTTGGTGGCCAGCAACGAAAATGGTCCCTATGTTATTTTGATGGTTGGTATTAATGGCGTTGGTAAAACCACCACCATTGGCAAACTGGCGAAAAAATTCCAACAACAAGGTAAAAAGGTCGCCTTGGCGGCAGGTGATACGTTCAGAGCTGCGGCGGTTGAGCAGCTGCAAGTGTGGGGCGAACGTAACGATATTACGGTGATTGCCCAACATACTGGCGCTGACAGTGCGTCGGTGATTTTCGATGCGGTGCAGGCGGCCAAAGCGCGTAATATTGATGTGCTTATCGCAGATACCGCCGGACGATTGCAAAACAAAGCGCACCTAATGGATGAGCTCAAGAAAATAGTGCGAGTAATGAAAAAACTTGATGCAACAGCGCCACACGAAGTGATGCTGACTCTAGACGCTGGCACTGGCCAAAATGCGATTAGTCAGGTTAAATTATTTAATGAAGCTGTCGGGGTGACCGGGCTAACGATTACTAAATTAGACGGCACAGCTAAAGGCGGCGTTATTTTTTCCTTGGCCGATAAATTTGGCATTCCGATCCGTTATATCGGGGTGGGTGAAGGCATCGACGATTTACGCGACTTTAATAGCAAAGACTTTATTGAGGCATTATTTGCCAAGGATGAATAATTAGTCTTGGTATTGAAATCGCCTTAATATTGTAAAACGAATGGATTTGATAATAGGTAGCCCGGCGCATGATTCGATTTGAACAAGTCAGTAAGGTATACCCTGGTGGTCAACAGGCATTAAATCGAGTTGATTTTCAGCTTAAGGCCGGGGAAATGGCTTTTTTAACTGGTCACTCAGGTGCTGGTAAAAGTACCTTGTTGAAATTGATCGCGATGATGGAGCGTCCAACGTCGGGGCAAGTCTTTATTAATGGCCATAATCTCAATAAAATTACCAAACGCCAGATCCCGTTTGCGCGGCGTGATATTGGCATGATCTTTCAAAATCATCGTTTGTTGATGGATCGCAGTGTATTTAACAATGTTGCCTTGCCGCTAATTATTGAAGGTTATCATTTATCTGATATTAAACGCCGGGTTGCAGCTGCTTTAGACAAGGTCGGTTTACTCGATAAGGTCAACAGCTTGCCTGTTAGCCTGTCCGGTGGCGAACTGCAGCGGGTTGGCATTGCGCGAGCGATCGTTAATAAGCCGCCATTATTATTAGCAGATGAGCCAACGGGTAATTTAGACCCCGCGTTATCGCTCGAAATTATTCGACTATTTGAAGACTTAAACTCGGTCGGGGTAGCGGTCTTGATTGCAACGCACGACCTTGGTTTGATTGCTCGATTAAAATATCACACCTTAACCTTGCGCGAAGGGCAATTAATTAATGACGGTTTGGCCTCAACTGACTTAAGATATAGTGATTTCGAGCCTGTTGCTTAAGCCTTATTTATCAAGGATATGTTAGATTGAGTCTGCTATTTAAACAACGAAAATCCCCCACTGCTGGTCAAATGAAACCGGGTCATGTCGTGACAATGTTCTTTATTCGCCATTTGCAACAAGCCTTGGCTAGCATGGGCGAATTGTGGCGTATGCCGTTTTCGTCTTTGTTGACGATGGCCGTGCTTGGCGTGAGCTTAGCGTTACCAGCGACCTTGCATTTGTTGTTGAAAAACAGTGAGCAACTGCAAACCTCATGGGATAGCGCTTCCGAAATCACCCTGTTTTTAACCGAGCATCTTAGTGAATCGGCGACTACAAAACTCAGTAATCGTATTTTGCTTTATCCTGAAGTGGCGAGTGTTCATCATATTTCATCGGAACAAGCCTTGGCTGAATTTAAGCAATTGTCAGGATTTGGTCAGGCGCTTGATTATTTAGATAAAAACCCATTACCGGCTTTACTTTTAGTGGCGCCAACGACTAAGTATTCGAGCCCTGATGGTGCGCGGTTGTTGCTTGATAAGTTAGAGCAACAGCGCGAAGTCGACTTTGGCAAGCTCGATATTGCATGGCTAGAAAAGCTTGGTGCGATTATTAAATTGTTGCAAGATGCTGTGCTGGCGTTGGGCATTCTGCTGTTAGTGGCTGTGGTACTGGTGATTGGCAATACGATTCGTTTGTCGATTTTAAATCGGCGCGATGAAATTGAAGTCTTGAAGCTGGTTGGCGCAACCGATGATTTTATTCGACGACCGTTTTTATATACCGGAATTTGGTATGGCTTAATTGGTGGCATCATTGCCTGGCTTTGTGTCTCAATGATGTTGTGGTGGATGGAAGACGCATTGGTTAATTTGGTCGGTCAGTTTGGCAGTGATTTTACCCTCACGGGTTTAAGCTTTAATGAATTTTTGTGGTTGATTGTCGGTGGTGCCAGCTTGGGTTGGTTAGGAGCTTATGGTTCAGTTACCCGGCATGTTCATGAGATTGAGCCAGAAAATCAACTGTAATAAACTACGTTGTTAAGTGAGAGTAGATCAGGGTTACGCAGGATCAAGTTTATCTTAAAAAGGAGATCTTGATCCTATGGTGATCTCCGTCTTAGCATGATAGTATCGAAACAAGTTTTAAAATAGAGGTTGTTCTATGAGCTTAGGGATCCACTCAAATTCGTTAATCGCGGTACCTTCAGGCAGCATCGAGGCTTATGTCTCGGCAGCAGCTCGAGTACCTATGCTTGAAGCAAGTGAAGAACGTGAGTTAGCTGAACGTCTATTTCACGGTGGTGATCTAGAAGCGGCGCAGCAGCTGATTATGTCTCATTTACGTTTTGTAATCCACGTCGCTAAAAGTTATGCGGGTTATGGCTTACCTCATGCCGATCTTATTCAGGAAGGTAATGTTGGATTAATGAAGGCGGTTAAACGCTTTAATCCCGATGTTGGGGTGCGTTTGGTTTCTTTTGCCGTGCATTGGATTAAGGCTGAGATTCATGAGTATGTGCTAAAAAACTGGCGGATAGTCAAGGTAGCAACCACTAAATCTCAGCGTAAGTTATTTTTCAATCTACGAAAAAATAAAAAGCGTCTTGGTTGGTTTAATCAAGATGAAGTCAATCATGTTGCTCAAGAGCTTGGTGTTTCAAGTTCTGACGTGGTCGAAATGGAAAATCGAATGAGCTCAAGTGATTGTGCCTTTGATTTGTCGACCGATGATGATGACAGTGGTACTTCTTCTTTCGCACCGACGCAGTATCTTGAAGACAAGTCTTCTGATGTTGCTGAATCTGTTGAAGCGAAAAACTGGGAATATCATGCTAATCGTAAGTTACGCAGCGCGTTATCAACGCTTGATGAGCGCAGCCAGCATATTGTGCAAGCGCGTTGGCTCGATGATAATAAAACCACCTTGCAAAATTTAGCCGCGTATTATCAGGTTTCTGCCGAGCGGGTACGCCAGCTTGAAAAAAATGCGATGAAAAAACTCAAGGCGGCGATGGAATAATATTCTAGAGTCGTCAAAAAAAGCAGCTTAGGCTGCTTTTTTTTGTGCAAATTATTATAAAGTTAGCGCTCAGTGATTAAGCGTAAATTGCACCGGAGCTATACTTTAACATCATTGCTTTCTAGGTAGTCTATTGCTGCTTTGAGATTAGAGAAGGTAGCGATTATCTTTGTTTCACCTTGCTTGCGTAATTGTTCGTCTTTTGCATCTAACATCATCCAAAGCCAAGTTTTTAATAATGCGACAGGTGGTTTTCCTGCTGTCATAGAAATCTTCCTTATTTTATAAAAGTTATTATTATCAGTGCAATACCAGCTTATAACCGCCGTTAGTAAACCAAATTGATTCTACCTAAAATAAATCGAATGACAACGCTGGTTAGACATTATCAGTGAGTTTATTGAGTATTTAGCTGTGACAGATCAAGTTTAAATAAATATAGCGCACAATAGAGCAATTGCTAATTGAGTTGGCTATTGGTTTGAGCGTCAGTGGCAGGAAGCGCAAGCGTAGTTGTAATCTTGGCTAATTTGTTGGTGTGAGTTAGAACTTTAGATAATGGCACGAGTTTTATATTATGACGGCGCAGTCGCTGCTCTATCGAGCTTAAAAAAGCAATGGTCTGTGGGTGGGGGTGGGCAATCGCAATCGCCGATTGATGCTTTTTGGCAATCCTGATTAATTGATTGAATTGCTGTTCAATCGCGGCTTGCTCGCGGATATTATCAAGAAATATATGACGATGACCTGTTTGAATGCCATATTTAGCTGCGATCGATTCTCCAACTGAGTGTGGTGATGTTTTACTATCGAGAAAATAGAGCTGACTGTGTGAAAGTTGCTCCATAATCCAATGAATGGGTTGGGTCATCGTGGTCAACTTACTGCCCATATGATTATTAATGCCTTTGGCGTAAGGCACGTCCTGAATCGCAGAGCGCAGCTGCTCGACGAGTTGGCTTTTATCCATATCGGCAGTGATAGCGCCTTGGCCTAATAGGTGGTTGCTGCTCAGGGCTTCCATCGGGATATGGGCGATCACTTCTTTGTTATGATTATTGGCTGCAACAGCTAAGTGGTGGGTTAGTGGCGCAAATGGCACAATAGCAAAAGTAAAATCGCCGGCTAATTTAATCGCACTAATATCTGTTTTACGGTAGCCGATATCATCAATAACAATGGCTATTTGCACTGGGTGCGCCGCAGCAGCATTGGTCATTAGACTCAGATAAATAGTCACTACAGCCAGCCAGCAGCCAAAAATACGACGAATTAGTACAGCCCTTATCATGGTCGAGATTACTCCTAATTAGCTCTTAAGCCAGCGTATTGGGTTAATAGCCTTGCCCTTATGGCGTAGCTCAAAATATAAAACAGGTTTGTTTTGACCACCACTTTGGCCTAATAAAGCAATCTGCTCATTGGCCTGGACATAATCACCGGCCTGTTTTAATAAGGTTTGATTATGACCATAGAGCGTCATGTATCCTTTACCATGATCAACAACCATTACTAAGCCAAACCCTTTAATCCAGTCGGCAAACAATACTCTACCGTGGGATATGACATTAACCGCTTGGCCTGTTTGGCCGTTGATTATGATGCCCTTCCAGCGACGACTGCCTTGTCGTTCTTGGCCAAACTTGTTGATTAATCTACCTTTACTCGGTAATTTTAGTTTACCCTTGCGCGAAGCTAAGCCTTGCAGTGGTTGCTGCTTTGGCGCGATAGGCTTCTTTGCTTCTTTTATCAAGCGTTTAAGGTCAACTTCTGATAATTGCAGTTGTTCTATCGTGACGCTGTTGGCGAGGTAACGCTGATTTAGAGTCGCTAACGCGCTGTTTCTGTTTTTTTTATTTTTAGCGAGTTTATTGGTTTCAAGCTGTTGCTGGCCCACCAATTGGACTAATTTTTGTGCTGATTTTTTAACTGCTTGCTCAACGCTTAATAGTTTGTCTTTGGTGGCTTTTAACTGATCTAACGCGGCTAATCTGGCTTTATTAATATAGCTATAATAACCCAATAAGCGTTCTATTTTATTGCTTTGTTCTTGATTGAGCAGTACTTGAATTAAATCGTTATCACCAATCATATATGCACTTGCCAGTTGTTTAGCCAAGGCTTGCTGTTGTTGCTGGCTCGAAAGACTCAGTTTGGCCTGTTGCTTAGCTAACTGGCGTTGCTGGCGCTTGTTGGCTGTTAAGTCTTGGCGAGTCTGGTGCAATTTTGCGGCTGTTGCCGCGATATTTAACTCAGTTTGTTTGAGTTTTGTGAGCAGTTTTTTATGTTGGCGTTGCTGTGATTTTAATAATGTCTGACGTTGTTTTAATTGCTGCTTAACTTCAGTCAGTTGTTCTTTTTCAGGTGCGGCGCTGCTGATATTACTAATCGTAAAAATTAGTAATACAGCAATGATTTGATTGAATTGAAAAAACTTCAACCGCTTAACTAAGTTTCATTAATAGCTTACCGGTCATCTCAGCAGGTATTTCCATGCCAAGCAAAGTTAGCATGGTCGGGGCGATATCGCTGAGTTTGCCATTGTCGATAGGTGTCGCGGCACGGCCAACATAAATGAACGGGACAGGTTCTGTGGTATGAGCGGTATGGGCCTGGCGTGTAGTTTCATTAAGCATTTGCTCGGCATTACCATGATCAGCGGTAATTAAGCATTCACCATCGACTTTTGCTAAAGCATCGACCACGCGTCCGACACAATGGTCCACTGCCTCGCAGGCTGCTATCGCGGCAGACATCACGCCTGTATGACCAACCATATCGCCATTGGGATAATTACAAATAATCACGTCATACTTTTGGCTGGCTATGGCGTCCACTAATTTATCGGTTAAGAGTTCTGAATTCATTTCTGGTTGTAAGTCGTAGGTGGCGACCTTTGGTGAAGGGATCAGGATCCGCTCTTCACCTTTGAAAACTTCTTCGACGCCGCCGTTAAAGAAAAATGTCACGTGGGCATATTTTTCAGTTTCAGAAATACGCAGTTGGGTTTTGTTGTGATCTTGTAACCACTGGCCTAACACATTGGTTAATTGCACTGGCGCGAAGGCGCACGGGGCAGCAATGTCGTCGGCATATTGGGTTAGCTGAACGAAACCTGAGAGTTTTGGCTTGGTTTTACGTTCGAAACCACTGAAATCACTATCAACAAAAGCTCGGGTTATTTCGCGGGCTCGATCTGCTCTAAAATTCATAAAAAATAAAGCGTCACCATCGTTAATGGTAACTGTGCTGCCGTCGGCTTTAGTGATCGCAGATGCGCTGACAAACTCATCGTTTTCATCGCGTTGGTAAGCTTGCTCTAGGGCTTCAATTGGGCAGCCATATTGATTTTTGGCGAGGCCCTGAGTTAATAGATCGTAAGCAGCTTCGACCCGATCCCAGCGTTGGTCGCGATCAAGTGCATAATACCGCCCGATCAAGGATCCAAATTGACCGACTTTTAGGCTGGCAAATAATGTGACTAGTTTATCAATCGAGGCTAATGCGCTGCGTGGTGGAGTATCGCGGCCATCAAGAAAAGCATGACAATAAATTTCTTTGGCGCCACGCTGCGCGGCAAGTTTGATTAATGCCACGATATGATCTTCATGGCTATGGACGCCACCAGGTGACAACAGTCCCATTAAGTGCACAGCTTTACCGGCTGCAACGGCCTGATCAATATGCTTAATAAATACGGGGTTTTTTTCAAACTCTTGATCTTCAATCGCTTTGTTTATTTTACTGAAATTTTGATAAACGATACGACCTGAGCCAATATTGACGTGGCCAACTTCAGAGTTACCCATTTGACCGTCTGGCAGGCCGACATCCAAACCAGAACCTGATATCAGGGTATGAGGGTATTTTTGCCACAACTCATCAAGTACTGGGGTATTCGCTTGCGCAATCGCATTGTGTGATTTATCTACACGGTGGCCCCAGCCATCAAGAATAACTAAAACGAGCGGTTTTTTTACTGTAAGCATTGAAGTCAATTTCCTTTACCAGATATCAGGACTCACATTTTACACGGTCAATGTGAGATTAAAAAGATTAGTTGTTAATATACTGATAAATAACGGTGACGACAGTATTAATTAGTATTAAGTACTAACCAAGGTGATATAGGTTATGCCTAAATTATTGCAAGTGCATTGTCATCGAGCGATACGTATTACATAAATACGCGGTAAAAAAACATCATGGCTCATTTTGTGGTCCGTGAACAATACGGTTTGCGTCACCTAGACTGGTATTGGCGCAACTAGATGGCTATATTTAAACGTTGGCGGTGTAACGCTAAAATCGATAATTATCATTGGGGTCTGCATTTTAACGGCATTTGGGTATATACTAACGCGCTAAATAATCTGTGAATTAAACCGGAACCCAAATGCAACCATATATAGAATTTATTCAGGCTAACCCACTCCTTGCTGCTGCGTGGATTGGTATTTTTGGCGCTCTGATCTTTACGGTCATCAAAACCAGCACCTCACCAATCAAACAAGTAAGTCACCAACAAGCGACTTTACTGTTAAATCGTGAGAATGCAGTATTAGTTGATGTGCGTGCTCAAGATGATTTTAAGAAAGGTCATATCATTAATTCACGTCATTTGGCGTTATCGCAAATTAAAAATAATGAACTAGCTAGCCTTGAAAAAGTAAAAGATAGCCCCATCATTATTGTATGTAATACTGGAATGACCTCGTCGCAGGCATGCCAAATGTTGCACAAAGCAGGGTTTACTAATATTCATAATCTGCAAGGCGGTATCAGTAAGTGGAAAGAAGCTAACTTACCGTTGACCAAGAAATAATTGAGGATAGTCACGTGGCTCAAGTAACAATTTATAGCCGTTCATGGTGTTCATTTTGCCACCAGGCAAAATCAGTTTTACAGCAAAAAGACATCGAATTTGATGTAATCGATATTGAGCTTCAGCCAAAAAAACGTGAAGAAATGATCACGTTAACCGGACGCACTTCGGTGCCTCAAATATTTATTAATCAACAGCCGATTGGTGGCTGTGATGATTTAATGGCACTTAATGCCAGCGGCGAATTAGATAATTTGCTAAAGGCTTAGGCCTTTAGCATTAAACTTTAAGAATAATACCAAGGTAGGAATATTTATGTCAGAAGCTAACGAAAATGCAGTTAATGAAAACGCAGTAAAGACTGAACAGCAAGGCCCAGCATTTAATATCCAGCGTATTTATACCAAAGATATTTCGTTTGAAACGCCAAACTCGCCTGAAATATTTCAAAAAGAGTGGCAGCCAGAAGTTAAATTGGATTTAGATACTCGCAGCAAGAAATTATCTGACGATGTTTATGAAGTCGTTTTGTCGTTAACGGTAACGGCTAAATTAGGCGAAGAAACGGCATTTTTGGCTGAAGTTCAACAAGCTGGTATTTTCTCTATCTCTGGTCTTGAAGAAAACCAAATGGCTCACTCAGTGGGTTCTTACTGTCCAAACATTCTATTCCCATATGCACGTGAAGCTATTGCTAGCCTTGTAAGCCGTGGTACTTTCCCACAGTTAAACTTGGCCCCAGTTAACTTTGACGCGTTGTTCTCACAATACGTTCAGTCGCGCCAAGAAGAAGCTAGCGGTGCAGCTGAAGGTCAAAGCGCAGACGCTTAATATGACGATGAAATCAGCAGATATTGCTGTGTTAGGGGCGGGGTCTTATGGCTCCGCCCTTGCTATTTGTTTAGCCCGAAAAGGTACGAAAACTTTATTATGGGCTCACAATAGCGCACACATTAAGCAACTAATTGAAGATGGTGGCAATGAAAAGTACTTGCCTGGGGTGAGCTTTCCACCATCGTTAGTGCCCGACGCCGATTTAGCTCGGGTTGTCGCCGCAACCACTGAGATATTAGTGGTAGTGCCAAGCTTTGCATTTGCTGACATGCTTAAACGCTTGAAGCCATTGTTAACACCTGCGCATCGCGTGGCTTGGGCAACCAAGGGGCTTGAAGCGGACACCGGGCGATTATTACAAGATGTTGCTCGTGAAATCTTAGGCCAAGATATTCCGTTGGCTGTGTTGTCTGGGCCAACGTTTGCTAAAGAAATGGCGGCTGGTTTGCCTACTGCTATCGCTGTGGCAGCATCACAACAAGAGTTCGCGGAAGATTTAGCAAGTTTGCTCCATTGTGAGAAGACGTTTAGAGTTTACCAAAATTCTGATTTTATTGGCATTCAGCTTGGCGGCGCGGTTAAAAATGTTATCGCAATTGGCGCTGGTATGTCCGATGGTTTAGGCTTTGGCGCCAATGCGCGTATCGCACTGGTTACACGTGGTTTGGCTGAGCTTTGTCGCTTAGGTAATGCGATGGGTGCAGACACCGCGACCTTTATGGGCATGGCTGGTTTAGGCGATTTAGTCCTAACCTGTACCGATAACCAATCGCGAAACCGCCGTTTTGGCTTAGCATTAGGTCAAGGTTCTGATATTGAACAGGCTCAGCGCGATATTGGCCAAGTAGTTGAAGGTTATAGAAATACCAAGGAAGTGTATTTACTGGCTAAGCGTTTAGGGGTCGAAATGCCGATCACTGATCAGATTTATCAAGTGTTATATCAAAACAAAGCCCCACTGCAGGCGGCTAAAGAACTACTTAGTCGCGCTAAAACAGTCGAGTAATTACTTGTTTAACTAACCTGTGCTCAGGTTAACTAAGCCGACTTTTTATTAAGTTGGCTTTTTTGTGCCTGATCTTCTTGCGGCCAATGACAGTTGGCTCCTGCTTGTTCTTGTTCTTGCGACGGTGACGTCATGACATGATCGCTATAGAACTCCATTCGACGGTACGATTGATGACGCTTTCTTAAACGTTTGCAATGGCGAAGTCTGGTTGAATGTTTCATCTTAAGTTGCACCTATATAGTCTAGCTGACGCCAGCATTCATAAGTTATAACTGCCACGGCATTGGATAAGTTCATGCTGCGACTCGTTGGTAGCATTGGGATTCTAATTCGCTGTTCTGGTGGCAGGCTGTCAATTATTTCGCTAGGCAAACCGCGAGTTTCAGGGCCAAATAACAACATATCACCGTCGGCAAAGGTCGCCGCACTATGACTTTGGGTCGCTTTGGTAGTACAAGCAAATATTCGGCTTGGCTGCACGGTCGCTAACATCTCTTGATAGTTGGCATGACGCGTAACGTTAGTCATTTCACGGTAATCAAGCCCGGCTCGGCGAACTTTTTTTTCGTCAAGATCAAAACCTAACGGCTCGATAAGGTGAAGATGAAAACCGGAATTGGCACATAAGCGGATAATATTGCCCGTATTGGGTGGGATCTCGGGCTCGAAGAGTGCAACGTGTAACATATGATTTGCATGTGTTATCGAATAATAACGCCATTGTACCCGCGCTATTATCCAAAGGAAAGCGCTAAAATTGTGCTTTCTGTCGGTCAATTAATATTTTTATTGATGACGTGGAATGTTAATTACCACGTTTAATCCGCCATGCGCTGTGTTATAGGCGTTAATGCTGCCTCGATGCCGCGCAATGGCTTCGCTGGCGATAGCTAAGCCTAATCCTGTACCACCAGAACGTCGCTCTCTGGCATCAGATACTCGGTAAAACGGCTCAAATAATTTATCAAGGTGCTCAGAAGGCACGCCGCTGCCATTGTCTTCGATTGCAATCGTTAAGTGGGTTTTACTAAGGCTGGTGCTAAGCGTTACATTGGTTTTGGCATAGCTAATAGCATTGCGGATCACATTTTCTATCGCGCTTGCTAGCGGCTCTTCGAGGGCATCGATGGTGATGTCAGGTGATGGTTGCGAGGTCACAGTTTTATCATATTGGCGCGCTTCAAAAATGGCGTTATCAATAATGTCATCCAGTAACTCGGCGATAGCTACCTTGGTGAACGGCAAGCTGTTGTTAATGCGTAGTCGTGATAATACCAGTAATTGCTGCAGCATTTTGTCGATTAAATTTGCTTCTTGTTCGATCCGAGACGCCTGAGCTAGCTGGCCATCTTGTTGGCGCCGACCTATGGCCAATGCCAGTTGCAGTCGGGTTAGTGGGGTGCGTAATTCGTGAGAGATATCGCTGAGTAAGCGCTGCTGATTCAGCATCATCTGCTCAACTGATTCGGCCATTTCATTAAACGAATGGGCTAATTGACCAATTTCATCACGCCGACGCAGCGTTAACGGCTGTGCTCTTGCTGATAGCTGTCCCAAGGCTAATTGCTTAGCCGTTCGCTCAAGCGATTTTATTGGTCGGGTAATGTGCCAGGCAAAAAAAGCACAACATAAACCGCTGACTAGGGCCATCACGAAGAGTAACAACCAGCGGTTCTCACTGAGCGAGCTGAGGTAGTGACGGTAAATTTCGGGACGATGTTCTCTGACATACAACTGATAAGAGTTGCCTTGATGGATGAAGGGGTAAGGGCCAAACACGATTGATTGTTTAAAATGATAACGACGGGGGCGGTTTTTATGTTTCAGTCGCTTGATCGCTTTGTTGATATCTGGCGGCAATGGAGTGAAGCCTAGCGCGGCGCCGCTTTCGCTGGTGATAAACAAAGCGCGATGCTGCCTTTTGTCGTGTTGACGCGGGTTAGGCATTGATATTTGTTTGGTACGTGTGAGCCGACGTAATTGACGCGCTAAATCTGTTGAATTGCTCAGCCGCTGGGCAAACTGTTGATGAGTACGGATTAATTGTTTTTTAAAATCTACTTTCTGATCGATAATGACCGGTAGCGCGATGACCGCGCCGGCAATTAACACGCAAATCAGCCAAAAGCCAAGTAATAGCTTGAAGAATAGCTGCTTAGGCATTGGTTAACCAAATGTAACCATGGCCTCGCACGGTTTTAATCCGCGGGCTATTGTCGGCCGCCGCAGGCAGTTTTTTACGTAAGTTCGAAAGATGCATATCAAGACTGCGATCAAACGGCTGTAAGCGTTTACCTAACACCTGTTGGCTGAGCTGGTTTTTATCGAGTAATTGACCTGCTTGTTTGATTAACTCGAGTAATAACAAAAATTCGGTGCCAGTAAGGTCAATAATCACGCCTTGGCACTTGGCTTCTTGTCGTCCGGGGTTTAGTTCTATGTCGCCATGGATTAAGGGTTGGCTTTTGGAGTCATGGGCCTGAGTTCGGCGTAAAATAGCTTTAATTCTGGCCAGTAGCTCGCGATCGTTAAAAGGTTTGGGCAGATAATCATCGGCGCCAAACTCAAGTCCGGTTACCCGGTCAATTTCATCGCCTTTGGCGGTTAACATCAATACCGGCAGGTTACTTTGCTGGCGCAAACCTTGTAACACTTCAAAACCATTGAGTTGAGGCAGCATTACATCGAGTAATACTAATTGGTATTGCCCTGTTAACGCCATCGCTAAACCGGTGCGGCCGTCGTGAGCCGAGTCTATGTCGTATCCTTCGAGTGCTAATAAGGTACCTAACAGCTGACACAGTTCGATGTCGTCTTCAATGACGAGTAGTTTACTTTTATTCATTGGATTATTTTATGGCTAAATAGGTTAAAAGCACAGTTTATTTACACTGCTTTACATAAATTAAGCGTTGCTTTACAACCGAGAACGTAAACTACAAATGACTCAACAAAACTCAATACGATTAAAACAGTGGGATTATATTTATGAAACATTCAACAAAATTATTATTAACAGTTGCGATGATTACCGGCCTTGGCGCGATGAGTGCGGTAATGCCGGCTGCTGCAAAAATGGACGGCGATCGCAGTGAACACCGAATCGAACGATTGACCAATCGGTTAGATTTAACCGATCAACAATCAGCGCAAATTAAGCAGTTAATGACCCAGCACCGTGAGGCGAATCCTCGTTTGAGCAAAACCGAAATCAAAGACCAAATGAAAGCGCAGCGCCAGCAGGCTCGAGAGCAATTACAGGCGATATTGGGCGCATCAGAATTTGATTCGGCCGCGGTTAAGCAATTGTTGGCTCAAGCGAGCGAGCAGCGCCAAGCACACATTGTTGGGCAAATAGAGATCAAGCACGGTATTTATCAGCTATTAAATGCTGAGCAGCAAGCGAAGTATTTAAAAATGATCGGTAAGCAGATGAAAAAAATGCAACATCATGGTAAGCGTCAGGGCAAGCATCACGGTGGTTATGACGCCGAACATTAATCTGAACGGCTGTCGCAATACGTTGCCCTAATACCAATTGGTATTAGCTTAAATTGGCTACGAAATACCTAACTCTTTTAATTTTCGGGTTAAGGTATTTCGGCCCCAGCCGAGTTTCTTGGCGGCCAACTGTTTGTGACCCGAGGTATTTGCGAGGGCACAATCAATGACAGTGCGCTCAAATGCTGGTAAAGCTTGTTCAAGAATCGCTTCGTTACCTTCGCTCAGCTGCTGATCACACCACTGACGTAATGCTTGTTGCCAGTCACTAGGTTGGGTCAGTTGTGAATTTGCCTCGGTCAGTTCAGGAGGCAGGTCGCTTACTAAAATCTCCTGACCTGAAGCCATCACCATTAACCAGCGACAACAGTTTTCTAATTGTCTGACGTTGCCGGGCCAAGCAAGTTTAGCTAAGAAAACTTCGGCTTCTTTGCTTAATTGTTTCGGTTCTACATTGAGCTCTTTCGCCGCCAGCAACAGAAAATGCTTCGTTAATACCGGGATGTCTTCTCTGCGCTCATTTAAACTCGGAATATGGATTCTGATAACATTGAGCCGATGAAACAAATCTTCACGGAAGTCACCTTGGTTAACCAATTGCTCTAAATGTTGGTGGGTTGCGGCAATAATTCGGACATCGACCGATATTGGTTGATGACCGCCGACGCGATAGAACTGACCATCGGCCAGCACTCGCAATAATCTTGTTTGAACATCGAGCGGCATATCGCCAATTTCATCTAAAAACAGCGTGCCCCCATTAGCTTGCTCAAAGCGACCTTGGCGCACGCTGTTGGCGCCGGTAAAGGCACCTTTTTCATGGCCAAATAACTCAGACTCGATCAAGTCTTTCGGAATAGCCGCCATATTTAAGGCGATAAAATTTTGCTCTTTACGTGGGCTGTGTTTATGTAAAGCTTTGGCTACTAGCTCTTTGCCTGTTCCAGATTGACCGTTGATTAAGACACTAATACTCGACGAGGACAGTCGGCCGATAGCCCTGAATACTTCCTGCATTGCTGGTGCTTCACCAATAATCTCAGGGGCGGCTGATGTGACTTTGGTGACTTTTTTACGCCGTCTGCTTTGCTCGATACTGTGTGTGATAGCACGCTGGATCAGGCTGATCGCCTCGTCAATATCAAAAGGCTTGGGTAAATACTCAAAAGCACCACTTTGATAAGCACTTACAGCACTGTCGAGATCTGAGTGGGCAGTAATGATAATAACTGGTACTTCTGGAAAGTGCTGTTGAATTCGTTGCAGCAAGACCATGCCGTCGGTGTCAGGCATGCGAACATCGGACACTATCGCACTGGGTTGTTCGTGCTGCAATGCCTCCCATAGGCTCTCGGCGGCGGCAAAACTGGCGCAGCTTATTTTGGCTGCTCCTAACGCTTTTTCTAAGACCCAACGAATAGAGCTATCATCGTCTAATACCCATACTTGTTCTGTCATGATAACTCCTTTAATTTTTAACCGGAATGGTTACGGTAAACTCGGTATGACCGGCATGACTATTAAAACTAATCCGACCATGATGTTGTTGAATTAAGGTTTGTGCGATTGATAACCCAAGGCCAGTGCCTTCTGCTCGTCCCGTTACCATCGGATAAAATAGGGTTTGTTTTAACGCGGGCGGAATACCGGGGCCGTCATCAATAATTTTTATTGCTAAGGCTAATTTATGGCGAGTGCCACCAATGGTGACTTGATTGACAACCCGGGTCGAAATGGTGATTTTTCCTTGCTGACCTAATGCCTGAATCGCATTTTGAATGATATTAAGCAAGGCTTGTTGTATTTGCTCAGGATCAATGGTGATGTCTGGAATACTGGGATCGTAATCTCGGTTAATTTCGATGGCATTAGGCAGCTCAAAGCTGACCAATTTAATTATTTTTTCAATAATCTGATGAATATTATGACTGGTATGACTAACGTGTGTATTGGGACCTAACAAACGGTCAACCAAATTATTGAGTCGGTCGGCTTGCTCCATAATCATCTGAGTATATTCTTTTGACTCATCGGTGAGTTGGCGATGCAGTAGTTGAGCGGCGCCACGCAAGCCGCCCAATGGGTTTTTAATCTCATGGGCGAGGCCGCGCACGAGATCTTTGGCTAATTGTTGCTGGGTTAACTGCTGCATTTCGGTTGAGATGCGTTGCTGTTGATCTACCTGGCGAATTTCTAACAATAGTGCTGACTGTTGTTGCCAATAAATAGGACTGGTGCAAAGATCGATCGTGATATGTTCACCGTCGATAAAAGTGAGACTGGCTAAGTTATCGGTGAAACCTTGTTGATCGGCTAGCGCTTGTTCAAACAGCTGTCGCTGTGAGCTTAACTCACGGTAAAGTTCGGCTAAGCCGATCCCAATCATGCGCTTATTACTTTGCTTGAAGAGTTGCTCGGCTGCGGCATTGACATAACAAATTTCAAAATCGTTATTAATGATCAGAATACTGGTGACTAATTGATCGAGAATTTCGTGATCCAAGTGTTGCGGCATTAAGGGCTCCAAATACGATGCTAATAATTATTTTAATGACATGAAAATATTAATCTATGGTGTGTAATACCATTACACTCAAGCCGGCGAGGCCTGCTAACGGGTTGTAATCATATATTTAATTATCACTATATCACGCGCACCAAGGTGGTGCGGTAATAGTTTGTCGTTGATCTGTATCGACAATGTTGGGGAAGAAATCCCCTAATTGGCGCGGTTAACTCGTGCTCGATGCAGATAAACGATGGTCTCAGAAGAGGTTGCAAGAATGTTGCCAAACTGATTGAGTAGTTCAGCTTTTATTCTTACTTCACCACGATCTACATTTTTCACATTAAAAACAGTGGCTTGGCTGGGGTTTTGATACGGGGTATTATTTATATATAACTGAACTTTTAATTCATCGTTTAAGCTAGGTGTCGATTGCACCACAATGGTTAGGTTGCCGTCATTAGCGCGGATTGTTTGCTGTGGTTGCGGGCTTACAATGCTGACCTCGGGTGGTTTACTCACCTGAGGTGGTTTTTTTAAGCTTGAATTTTGCTGATGTTTGACGACTGTTGACGGTAACTTCGAGGTGTTTTTAAGCGTGACTTCAGTGGCAACAGCGCCAGTAAATTGCTGATCGGAATAAGAGATAGAGCCATCGGCATGCACTTTTTTATAGACAGTTGTTGCAGTTACATTAAAGCCGATGACTGACGCAATCAGGATGATAGTTGTTAACGATAGTAATTTCATAACGGCTCCATATTGAAAAACACTGAACGGGCTTATCCATAAATTAATCAAAACAGCCGTGATGGTCAACTATCACCTGTGTTGGTAAATCTTGCAAGGGCAAATAACAAAAAGCCCGCACGAGGCGGGCTTGGACTAGCTAAATGTAATACTTAAGCGATACTAAGGTTGCTTAGTTTATACGCTGTAGTACATTTCAAATTCAACTGGATGAACAGCTAGATTTAAACGTTCAACTTCTTCACTCTTCAATGCAATGTAAGCATCGATAGAATCGTTTGAGAATACACCGCCAACAGTTAAGAATTCACGATCTGCATCAAGTGCTTTTAGAGCTTCGTCGAAAGACTCAGCGACTGTTGGAATTTCTGCTGCTTCTTCAGGAGGAAGATCGTATAGATCTTTGTCCATTGCTTCGCCTGGGTGGATCTTGTTTTTAATACCGTCAAGGCCAGCCATTAATAGCGCAGCAAATGATAAATATGGGTTAGCCGTTGGATCAGGGAAGCGAACTTCAATGCGGCGAGCTTTCGGTGATGGTACTACCGGAATACGGATTGATGCACTACGGTTACGTGCAGAGTAAGCAAGCATTACCGGCGCTTCGAAACCAGGTACCAGACGCTTGTACGAGTTAGTTGAAGCATTGGTAAATGCATTCAATGCACGAGCGTGCTTGATGATACCACCGATGTAGTACAGTGCTGTTTCAGACAAGCCGCCGTACTTATCACCGGCAAAGATGTTTTCGCCATCTTTAGCAAGAGACATATGACAGTGCATACCAGAACCGTTATCACCCACTAATGGCTTCGGCATAAAGGTAGCAGTTTTACCAAATTCGTGAGCGACGTTGTGAACAACATACTTATAAATTTGGATTTCATCGGCTTTAGCAACAATAGTGTTAAAACGACAAGCAATTTCGTTTTGACCAGCTGTTGCTACTTCATGGTGATGCGCTTCAACAACTAGGCCCATTTGGTCCATGATCAAACACATCGCGCTACGGATATCTTGCGCCGAATCAACTGGAGATACTGGGAAGTAACCGCCTTTAACGCCTGGACGGTGTCCGGTATTGCCTTCTTCATATTTAGTATTTGAGTTCCAAGATGCTTCTTTATCATCGATAGAGTAAGAAGCACCGTTCATGTCGTTTTTATAACGCACGTCATCAAACAAGAAGAACTCTGGCTCAGGACCAAACAATACATTGTCAGCAAAACCAGCACTGCGCATGTATTCTTCTGCGCGCTTAGCAACTGAACGAGGGTCGCGGTCATAACCTTGCAACGTATCAGGTTCTAAAATATCACAACGGATGTTCAAGGTTGGGATGTTAGTGAATGGGTCCATCACTGCTGTTGCCGGGTCAGGCATCATCACCATGTCTGAGTCGTTGATTGCTTTCCAGCCAGCAATTGAAGAACCATCGAACATTTTACCGTCTTCAAAGAAGTCTTCATTAACTTGATGTGCTGGGATACTAATGTGTTGTTCTTTACCTTTAGTATCGGTGAAACGTAAATCAATAAATTTTACGTCGTTTTCTTTAATTAACTCAAAAACATTTTCTACAGACATCTGATGTTTCCTTCAAAATAGATAATAATAAAATTCAACTGGAATATTAGTAGCTAAAACCATGCCATTTTTTTAAGTAGCTGATACTTAGATGATACTTGTTTTGTGTTGTGGTTTTAGACTATGTTACGCACCAATCTGATCATGCTTGTGCACCATTATGGTGCGCTGCTTGGGTGCGTTATGCTGGTGCAATAGCAGTCTAATCTAGAGTGTTCTGTGCTTTATGTCTAATTATTACCACTTAAGCAAGCTTTGTGCTAAAGCCACCGATTAAATAGATAGCTTTTAGACCCGCAAGCCTGTAGAATTTGTCGCCTAAAATTTAGTCACCCCCGAATGATTGCAACTTTCGTAATCACTCATGTTTAGGCGAGATATAATGTCAAATAATATTACTGATATCAGCAAGTTGCGTAACATCGCAATTATTGCTCACGTTGACCATGGTAAGACAACATTGGTTGATAAATTGTTATCGCAATCTGGTACAGTTGAAACACGCGGCGAAGCTGAAGAGCGTGTAATGGATTCGAACGATCTTGAAAAAGAACGTGGTATAACCATCTTAGCAAAACCAACTGCGATTAACTGGAATGATCACCGCATCAACATCGTTGATACTCCTGGTCACGCCGATTTCGGTGGTGAAGTTGAACGTATCATGTCGATGGTTGATTCAGTATTGCTACTAGTTGACGCAGTTGACGGCCCGATGCCTCAAACGCGCTTCGTTACGCAAAAAGCATTTGCTCAAGGCCTAAAGCCAATCGTTGTTATTAACAAGATTGACCGTCCTGGCGCTCGTCCTGAATGGGTTATGGATCAAATCTTTGATTTATTCGATAACTTAGGCGCGACTGATGAACAGCTAGATTTCACCGTAGTTTATGCTTCTGCATTAAACGGTTGGGCAACAATGGACTTAGACGTTGAGTCTGACAACATGGAACCATTGTTCCAAGCTATCGTTGATAATGTTGAAGCTCCTGAAGGTGACGCTGAAGGCGCATTACAGGTTCAAATTTCACAGCTAGATTACAACTCTTACGTTGGCGTTATCGGCGTTGGTCGTATCACCCGTGGTAAGGTTGCTCCTAACCAACAAGTTGTTGTTTCAATGGCTGACGGTACTACTCGTAAAGCTAAAGTCGGTACTGTATTGGGTTACCTAGGCTTAGAACGTCACGAAATGGACGAAGCTTGTGCGGGTAACTTAGTTGCAATCACTGGCCTTGGCGAACTAAAAATCTCTGACACTGTTTGTGCCGTTGATTGTGTTGAGCCATTACCATTGTTGAGCGTTGATGAACCAACTGTAACCATGACTTTCCAAGTAAACAACTCTCCGTTTGCTGGTAAAGAAGGTAAATTTGTTACTTCTCGTAACATTGCAGAGCGTTTACAGCAAGAGCTTATTCATAACGTTGCATTACGCGTTGAAGCAGGTTCTGACTCGGATAAGTTTAAAGTATCGGGTCGTGGCGAACTTCACCTAGGTATCTTAATCGAAACCATGCGTCGTGAAGGTTTCGAAATGGCGATTTCTCGTCCTGAAGTTATCCTCAAAGAAGTTGATGGCGTACTAATGGAGCCAATGGAAAAAGTTACTGTTGATGTTGAAGAACAGCATCAAGGCACAGTAATGGAAAAACTTGGTATCCGTAAAGCTGTAATGTATGACATGCAGTTAGACGGTAAAGGCCGTGTTCGTATCGATTTCGATATGCCTTCACGTGGTCTTATCGGTTTCCAAACTGACTTCATGTCTATGACTTCTGGTTCTGGTCTAATTTACCATACGTTTGAAGAATACGGCCCACACAAAGGCGGCAACATCGGCCAGCGTTCTAACGGCGTATTAATTTCTAACGCTACTGGTAAGGCTTTGACTTACTCGTTGTTTAACTTACAACAACGTGGTCGTTTATTTACTCAGCATGCTGAAGAAGTTTACGAAGGTCAAATCTTAGGTATTCACAGCCGTGAGAACGATTTAACTGTTACCGCTCTTAAGGGCAAGCAGTTAACTAACGTTCGTACATCAGGTACTGATGAAGCTCAGGTACTTACTACGCCAATCATTTACACCCTAGAGCAAGCTCTAGAGTTTATCGATGATGATGAGCTAGTTGAAGTAACACCAAAGAGCATTCGTATCCGTAAGAGACTTCTTACAGAAAACGATCGTAAGCGCGCTAACCGCGGTGGACCAAAATAGTATTTACCGACATTAAAGGTAAATAATAAAAAGGGACTGATTATTCAGTCCCTTTTTTTTGCTTTTACTTTTGCTTGGCGAAGTTCGGTTGTCTTGTGTTGTGCGATCAAAGTGATTAAATTATACCAATTTAAAGGGGTTTTTAATGATTGAAAAAAAACTAGTTGAGCCTACTTTATTACCATCGGTGATGCCAAGTACTCGAGAACGCAGTCATGCTAGTCGCTATGCAGCGCTGTGCCATTACTTGATCGCGACGGTGTTATTTGCCGTTTATGGCGATCAGGTGTGTCCGTTTCTTGAGGCTATTTCCCCGATCCAGCTGATGGCTCCTTTACTGCTTGCGTACCCTTTGCGCGAGTTACTGATCCGTCGAATAGCGAATCGTTCTGGCGCTAAGGTTACGACTCAGCTGACGATCGATTTGGCACTTTTTATCACTGCTGGCATTGGCTTGGCCGCAGTAAATTGGCTGATATTTGATACGCCTTGGCATAGTAACGCTAAGGTTATTGTTGGCATGGCGATATTAGGTCTGTTTGTTGCGATCGACTTGGCTCTATTGGCTGAACGTCAATTGTTAAGTGATATTTCTGTCACAGACCAGCCGATTGAGCGGGGGCCGATAGTCTCATTTTCTCAAAAATTTAGTCTACTCGCGATCTTGATTATCGTTAGCATGGCACTGGTGCTATTTTTGGTGGTCAATAAAGATTTAGATTGGTTATTAAGTGAAGGGTTAGCCTTAGGGGCCACTGAGGCACGCACGAGTATTTTGTTTGAAATAGCCCTAATTATGGTGACGTTTCTTATTTACAGTGTGCGTATTGTTTTGTCTTATGCCAAAAATTTAACGTGTTACTTGGCGCAACAAACCGCGGCGTTAGCTGCCGTAGCGCAAGGCGACCTAACTGTGCGAGTACCTGTGGTGAGCCAGGATGAATTTGGCTTAATGGCACGCGATACTAACCTGATGATTGAGCGCTTGTTAGGTTATCAGAACGAATTAAAATTGACCCGAGATGCTTCTATCTTAGCGCTGGCCTCATTAGCTGAAACGCGAGACAACGAAACCGGGGCCCACATTTTACGGACCCAACGTTATGTCAAAGTACTGGCTGAGCACTTAAGCAGTCATCCTGATTTTAGCGCCGTGCTTAATTTTGAAACCATTGAATTACTGTATAAATCGGCACCATTACATGATGTTGGCAAGGTTGGCATTGTCGATAGCATCCTGTTAAAACCGGGTAAATTAACCGACGACGAATTTGTCATCATGAAGACGCATGCGCAGCTAGGATCGGATGCGTTGCTGGTTGCGGAAGAACAAATGGGCAGTAATTCATTTTTACGCTATGCACGGGAAATTGCGTTAACGCACCATGAGAAGTGGGATGGTTCCGGTTATCCTAATGCTTTGCGTGGTGACGATATTCCATTGTCAGGGCGTTTAATGGCCTTAGCGGATGTTTATGATGCCTTGCTTAGCAAAAGGGTCTACAAGCCGGCATTTAGCCATGAGCAGGCTAAAGAAGTTATTTTAAAAGGTCGTGGTAGTCACTTCGATCCACGGGTAGTTGTGGCATTTGAAGCTTGTGAAATGGAGTTTGTGGCAATTGCTGAGCAATTTAGAGATGCAGTTCAGGCGAGCCATTAACAAAGATTAATTGTTAATGGCTCCATCGTGATTAATCGACAAAAATTTGCATTTCTTCGCCGATCTGTTTGCGCATTTCCATCAGCTTAACCGCTGCAGTGTACTGGCGCTTATCAGATTCTGATTCAGGTTCCCATTTCGGTACCTGAATGCTTTGTCCTGCCTCATCAACCGCAACCATAATGACGATACAGTGCGTGGTTAAACGTTTGTTGAGTGACTTAGGATCACAAGCGGTTACTTCAAGTGCAATGTGCATTGATGAATTACCCGTGTATATAACCTTGCCAGTTACTTCGACTAGGCTGCCGACATGGATTGGTGCGACAAATCTAATGCCACCGGCATAGGCCGTAATACAGTAACGACCACTCCATCCTGCAGCACAGGCGTAAGCTGCTAAATCGATCCATTTCATGACGGCGCCGCCATGTACTTTGCCGCCAAAATTTACGTCCTGTGGCTCTGCTAAAAATCGTAACGTCAGTTCACGCTGAGGCTTATTCATTAGTGTTATTCTTTGTATGATAAATAATAGGGTATTATTTTCTCACTTATGACCTCAAGTTTGAAGTAACTTTTCGCGCCATCGATTAAAAACTACTACCTGATTGCTTTAAAAACGACCGTTCTTGGGCTGTTGACTCTCTGCCAAGGATTTCGTTGCGGTGAGGGTAGCGACCAAACTGCTCAATTATTTTATGATGACGGATCTCAAAGTTTAAATTATCGGCTAACGCGTTGCTGGTATATAGCTCGAGTGCTGTTTGGTGGATTAATAATGATTCGCTATGCATTAATGGTAAATAGATAAAATTGCGTTGTTGCGGTGGTAATTCTTGGTCAGCACCGAGGCTGATGGCGTGCTGAGCTAAAGATAATGCCAAGGGGTCACAAGCGAAGGCTAAGGGTGATTCGCGGTAGATGTTACGAGAAAACTGATCCAGTACAATGATTTCAGCCAGTCGACCGCGCGCTTCTTCACGCCAAGTATATAATTCACATAAGCTTGCTTTGTGGTGTATTTCGCCAAAACGCCGCTCAATCAGTTGGTCCAGCGCTAGATCTTTTATCCACCATTGTGCTGGGCTTAATTCTTCAAACCAAAAGCGTAATATTTCATTATACATGACATCACCTTTGCTTAATTGAGTGATAAGTCTAGTCGAAATTTGGCTAGTTATCGTCCAGAAACAGACATCCTTGTCTGTTTCTGGAGACGCTACCGTAAAACGTGGTTTTACTTCGCCAACATTTTCAACAAGTTGAAAATGTTGGCACATCCCTGTACCACATAGCCAGTGTCCTGCTTCGCAGTTTCTGGATGGACACTGGCTAGAATATCTATTTACTCAATGACGAGGTATTGCAGTTTGTCGCTAACGCCATTCCATTGGTCGGCATCAGCAGGGGCGGCAATTACCTCGGTTATTTTCGGCCACAGCTGCGCGAGTTCGGCGTTTAGTTCAACAAAGTTTTGCTGGTCTACTGCCAACTCATCTTCTTGAACAATTGCACCGGCGGGGCATTCTGGAGTGCACAAATCGCAATCAATACAATCGTCAGGGTTAATCGCTAAAAAATTTGGCCCTTGGTGAAATGCGTCAGCAGGACAGACAGATACACAATCGGTATATTTGCATAAAATACAATTGTCGGTGACGACGAATGTCATTGGGGTTCTCCGAAAAATAAAATAAAGCGCCCAGATCATACCTACTACTGAGCATATATCAAATCTCAAATCAGATAAATGTGCTATCTGCTAGCTGGCGCGATTAATTCCCTGCCGCAAACACCAAAAAGGCGTACAATAGCGCCAATTTACTATAGCTAAGTAACACAATCGGGACCTTATCATGATACGACTTTCCAACTTAAAACTGGGCTTAGATCACACAGAACAAGATCTGGCTAACATCATCATGTTTACGCTTAAAATACGCAGTGAGCAATTAATTAATACCACTATTTTCCGCCGCGGTATCGATGCGCGTAAGAAGCGTAATATCATTTTGCTATATACCGTTGATGTTGAAACGACAGATGATGCGATGTTATTAGAGCGATTTAGTGACAATCAAAGTGTTAAAGCAACGCCAGACATGGAATATAAGTATGTTACCAGCGCCGTAGAAGACTTTGGTGACCGTCCTGTGGTGATAGGTTTTGGCCCTTGTGGGATTTTTGTCGGGCTTATTTTGGCTCAAATGGGCTTTCGACCAATCATCCTTGACCGTGGCAAGGAAGTGCGTGAACGAACCAAAGATACTTTTGGTTTTTGGCGTAAAAAGGAACTCAATACCGAATCTAATGTTCAGTTTGGTGAAGGCGGTGCTGGCACTTTTTCTGATGGTAAATTGTCGACTCAAATTAAAGATCGTAAGCATTATTGCCGTAAGGTACTTAATGAATTCGTTGATGCAGGCGCGCCGGAAGAAATTCTGTACGTCAGCAAGCCGCACATCGGTACGTTCAAATTAGTCACCATGGTTGAGAAAATTCGCGCTAAGATTATCGAGCTTGGCGGTGAAATTCGCTTTAGTGCCCGAGTTGACGATTTGGACATTGAAGACGGTCAAATCGTTGGGTTAACGCTTAACGGTGGCGACAAGATTAAGTCGAAACATATCGCGCTGGCAATTGGCCATAGTGCGCGTGATACCTTTGATATGATCCACCAAAAAGGGGTCTACATTGAAGCTAAGCCGTTTTCTGTTGGTTTTAGAATTGAACACAAACAAGCGCTAATCGATGAAGCCTGCTTTGGCAAGTCGGCTGGTCATCCGGTATTGGGATCTGCAGATTACAAATTAGTGCACCATTGTAAAAATGGCCGTTCTGTTTATAGTTTTTGTATGTGTCCCGGTGGTACGGTGGTTGCGGCGACCTCAGAAGAAAATCGCGTGGTTACTAATGGCATGAGCCAATATTCACGTAACGAAATGAATGCCAACAGTGCAATTGTGGTCGGTATTGATCCGAGTGATTTCCCGGGTGACCCATTGGCCGGAGTTGAACTGCAACGTCAGCTAGAAAGTGCTGCGTTTAAGTTAGGTGGTGAAAATTACGATGCGCCTGCGCAACTTGTTGGTGATTTTATGAAAGGTAAATCGTCTGAACAGTTAGGTGCTGTTAATCCATCATACAAACCGGGGATCAAATTAACCGACTTGACCAGCTTATTACCTGACTATTGTAATGAAGCCTTGCGCGAAGCCTTGCCGGCCTTCAATCGTAAAATTCATGGTTTTGCGATGGATGAAGCGACGTTAACTGGGGTAGAGACACGAACTTCGTCACCTATCTGCATTAAGCGTGACCGTGAGTATCAAAGTATTAATGTTCGCGGATTGTTTCCTGCTGGTGAAGGCGCAGGTTATGCTGGCGGTATTATGTCTGCTGCAATTGATGGGATTAAAGTGGCCGAAGCGATGGCATTAAGTATTAATGGCGAGCCAACGGCTTAACAATATCCCCTGAATGAGATACGAAGGGCAGTCAAATGATTGCCCTAAACTTACTAACTGAGCTAAATGACTAATTTAGCTCTTTTTGTTTGGGGTGTAAGCGTACTTCTCTTTCTTTGGCTGACGCTCGCTGCGGCGGTCAGTTGAACGGCCAACCGATAACTTACCGCTGCGTGCCGCGATTGGTTTGTCACGATAGCTGGCAGTTGACGTTGACGCTTCCTTGGTTTTGGTCGAGTCGGCAATCAGCTGATTAAGGCCAGTCATTTCTTGTTTGTTTAAATGACGCCATTCGCCTGTTGCCAGGTTGTCTACTGTCAAGTTCATAATCCGCATGCGTTTTAGCTTACGTACGCGAAAGCCGAAATGTTCACACATTCGGCGAATTTGGCGATTAAGCCCTTGAGTTAAGATTATTTCAAAGCTGCGTGGACCCGTCTGCTTGACCTTACACTTATTCGTGACAGTCTCGAGGATCGGCACACCATTGCCCATGCCAAAGATAAAATTGCCATCGATTGTTTTATCAACCGTGACCACATACTCTTTTTCGTGGTTGTTGCCAGCCCGCAAGATTTTATTAACAATATCGCCGTCATTGGTTAATAAAATTAAGCCTTCAGAGGGCTTATCTAAACGGCCAATCGGGAAAATACGATCAGGATAATTAACAAAGTCGATAATATTGCCATCAATATGCTGATCAGTCGTACAGGTAATGCCTTGGGGTTTATTAAGGGCAATGTAAACGGGATCAGCTTTAGTGCCAATCAGCTTACCACTGACTCTTACTTCGTCGCCCGGTTGTACTTTCATGCCCATAACTACCTTATCACCATTGATGGTAATAATGCCCAAATCGACGTACTTGTCGGCTTCACGGCGTGAACAATAACCCGCTTCGCTTAAAAATTTATTTACCCGAATACCGGTTGATGGTTGATCAGCTTGTTGAGACATAGGACAAGGAACTTATTAGCAAAAATGAAGCGACAATTTTACCATTGATTGGCTAGCGCGAATATAGCTATTTGATGGTTGTGATGAGAATGGCCTAACGGGCGTTAGGCCATCTTTGCACTACTATAGTGCGCGGCGAGCTTTTACAGCGTCAGCCAGCTGTTGTAATACAGTTTCTGTGTCTGACCAGCCAATGCAGGCATCGGTAACACTTTGACCATAAGTCTCTGCTTTACCGTCAATAAAGTCTTGGCGGCCTTCAACTAGGTGACTTTCGACCATCACACCGAAGATCGAGCTATCGCCTTGGCTAATTTGCTGACAAACATCAGTTGTCACGTCTAATTGACGTTTAAACTGTTTTGAACTGTTAGCGTGGCTAAAATCGATCATAATATTATTAGGCAGTTTAGCCTTGGTCAGTTGCTCGTTAACGGCAGCAACATGTTCTTTACTATAATTTGGCTCTTTACCACCGCGCAAAATTATATGGCAACCTTCGTTACCCGCAGTTTGGATAATCGCTGAATGACCATATTTAGTCACTGACAAGAAATTATGCGGTGCACTTGCGGCGCCAATGGCATCGATCGCCACTTTAATTGTGCCGTCAGTACCATTTTTAAAACCGATCGGGCATGACATACCAGAGGCTAGTTCACGATGAACCTGAGACTCGGTAGTACGTGCGCCAATAGCGCCCCAGCTCATTAAGTCTGCAATGTATTGTGGGGTAATCATATCGAGGAATTCGCCAGCCGTTGGCAGGCCTAATTCATTAACATCGAGTAACAATTTACGCGCAATGCGCAAACCGTCATTAATATGAAAGCTGTTATCCATCGCAGGATCATTAATCAGGCCTTTCCAGCCAACAGTCGTGCGTGGCTTTTCGAAATATACCCGCATCACTATTTCAAGCTCATTGGCATGACTTAGGCGCAGGGCCTTTAAGCGGTTTGCGTATTCGATAGCTGCATCGGTATCATGAATAGAGCAAGGACCAACCACAATGAGCAATCGGTCATCATGGCCGGTTAAAATATTATGGGTCGCAGCGCGTGACTCAAAGACGGTCTTCGAAGCGGTTTGGCTCAGTGGAAATCGTTCTAGCAAGGCGACTGGTGGTAATAATTCTTTGATTTTTGTTATGTTTATATCATCTGTCTGGTAATGCATATGCGCCTATCTTATTTTCCATGATTTTAATGTGGTTGTTACGTTAACGTGACTACCACAAATACGCAATCATTGATTTGGTCGATTTTATTCAACCTTAGTCTGGCTGGGCGCGAGTTCACATAATATTGATAGGGGAGGTTGTTTCTCGATTGATAGGGTAGTCACTGGATTGATAAGCTGGGAGTTGCTGCAACCGAAACGGGTCACAGCGGGTGGTTAATTACAAATTAAACGCTAGCAAATTACGACATTCTTCGCTAATGGCTACTTGTAACTCTTGCTCCCATTGAGCGCGTTTAACATCAAAACGCATGCGCTCTTGACGTTTTAGTGCCTTGTACGCCTTATGCGTCGGGTACTGCGCTAATTGCTGATCCAGTTGGTGAATCGCCGGGAACTGCTGTGGGTAGTTAGCGTCACCGTTAACATGATAAGTTTCAAGTAAACGACTGATCCGGATGGCGCCCTCAGATAGCTCGCATTGTTGTTCAACCAAAGCTTTGGCGATTAAGCGAATGCTTTCAGCTATTTTTTCATTGCGGGCGTTGATTGTTTGCTGCTGCGCGTCTAGCTGTTGCGCCAGCTGCTTTTTTTGCATTGTCAGTTGACTCAGCAATTTACCGGCGTAAACAGCCAAAGCCACCACAATAACAATGGCGACTAGGATCAAACCAATATTAATGCTCACTGCTAATCTCTAAAGTTATCAAGATCTACATTGTCATATCTTGCCAAAATATCCTGCTCTGGCTGTTCGCTTGATTCTTCTTCGTCATCCTCATCTTCGACTAAGTCTAACTCAATCATTAGTTCCTGATGGCGAGCTGATATTTGGTCAACGTACTGCTGGTCTTCAGCCGAGATGTTTTGCTCATTATCAAGGATGTCGAGTAACTCATTAAGGCGAACATCAGCTTCAATCTGCTCAAGCTCTTGCTGTGGCGTTAACGTTGTTACAGGTTTTGGCTTTGGCGTTTTAGTTTTCTTAACTTTAACCTTTGGCATCATTGGTGCTGAGGGTGGCGTAGCAATTAATGAAATCGCTTTTTTACTGCCAATGCGCAGATCTTGATCACCGTGCGATGATTTAGATTGGCTTTTCGTTTTTTTCTTAACACCGTCGATATTGGCTTTCGCACCAGCAGGGCGGCCTTTGCCTTTCTTTTTTGCTAATTTGCTTTGCATTTCAGATTGTTTTAATAAGGGTTTCTTGGCAGCGCCAATAGACTTCTCGGTCCGGTTTTTTTTGATGCGAGTCATAGCTATATATACACAGAAGATAATTAGGATGCTTTATACCAGATTTTGGCAGAAATTTCATTAATCAGGTTAAAAAACGTGCGGTCAAACTCAAAGTTTTTATTGAGATGATGTTGAAATTATTTTTTAGCAATAAAAAAGCGGCAGATTTCTCTGCCGCCCAGTGGTTTTACACCACTCTCAGATTTGAATCAATATGCAAATCTGAAAGAAAGTTAACTTACCAACAAAATATTTTTATTATTGTTTTTTCTTCTTATTATTTTTAAGTCAAATGACTTCAACCATCATTCACAACTTGTGAATATTACGCAATCCTTGCGCTGCCTCCTAATAAGGTAGGGCTGGTTATAAACTGAAAACAAAGTTTTCATTGTCACCTAAATGACTTTTTATTATTTTTCCTGAAAAACAGGCTGACTTTAAAATAAAGTCTTATAAATTGATATCTAAGTGATACCGAAACACAAATGTGTTGTTTATTATTGTTTTTAAATTTTAGTAAATAGTCGTTAAATGCATATTATTATTAAATTGTTATTATTGTTCTGAGCTGCGTTTAACTGGGTGATACTTTAATGATTCATGGCAGGAGTACAAGTGTTTTTTGTTTTTTATTTTTAACAAAAATAACAGAGAAGATGTAACTGATTGACATATATCTACTTTTGCTTATCTTGACGTTTACGTAATGGCGGATATCTCAATGTTATAGTGGTCATTATTGCACGGCAAGTCGGGGTGTTCTCTCTTTTATTGTCGATAATTGATGTTTTATTGTTCATGTTCGTACTTGAAATCCTTCTAATGTTGCTTTTTTGTTAACCTATTTGTTATTGAATAGTCGGTCAGGCACGATTATTCATAAATTATAGCGCTAAAAAAACCCGCGTTGGCGAGGCCAAAGCGGGTTTTTAAAACGCGAGTTAGTCGCGTTTAGTGTAAACCACCTAAGTAAGTGGCCAATGCAGATATTTCTGCATCGGTTAACTTGGCGGTTGTATCAGCCATCATTGACTGAGGATCATTTTGACGCTCACCACTGCGGAAGCTTTTAAGCTGCGCTTCAATATACGGTGCATGCTGGTTTGAGATCTTAGGGAATCGAGCCAAACCGCTGCCATTGCCTCTAGGGCCGTGACAAGACATACATGAAGCTATCTTACGCTCCATGTCACCACCGCGGTATAGATCTTGAGCGACCAGCACAGATTCTTCGGTGCTGGTACCTTCAGTCATACCAACAGACTGATAGTAAGAGGCTATATCAGCCATATCTTGTTCAGAAAGCCCCGCAGCCATCCCCATCATAATAGGGTTTTTACGTGCCCCTGATTTGAAATCTTTCAATTGCTTAATTAGATAATCTGAATGTTGACCGGCCAGCTTGGGGTATATATCGATCAAGCTATTACCATCAGGTCCGTGACAGGCAGCACACATCGCTGCTTTTTCTTTCCCTGCTTCTGCATTACCAGCGGCGTTTACACTGCCAACCAGACCTGCCAAAAGCGAGAGTGCTATTGCTACTTTTTTCATGGCGTCCCAACTTTTTGCTGTTTTATTATGATTGCTATTACTCACAAGCCCTGCAGGCATGATAAACTCCCCGACATAAGCTAATAAACCAGCTATTCTACATGAAAAAATGAAAAAGTAATCAGCTCGTAGTCTATTGGCTGAACTTTTGGAGCAAATATAGTGTCAGATCTTAAAATCAATTTTGAAGCAGCGACTTTCCTAACCAGTGCGCCAAATATTGCGCATATGCATATGCCAGCCGATTTAGGCTATGAAATCGCTTTTGCCGGGCGTTCTAATGCCGGAAAATCGAGTGCATTAAATACTATTACTCGTCAAAACACCTTGGCGCGTACGAGTAAAACACCAGGGCGAACTCAGCTTATTAATATCTTTTCTCTTGACCCACAGCGTCGATTGATCGATTTACCAGGGTATGGTTTCGCAAAAGTACCACTGGATATGAAGCTTAAATGGCAAAAATCATTAAGTGAATATCTGCAAAGCCGTAATTGTTTACGCGGCTTAGTGATTATGATGGATATTCGTCATCCGCTTAAAGATCTTGATGTCAACATGATCCGTTGGGCTGTTGCCAGTGATTTACCTGTTTTGGGCTTGTTAACCAAGTGCGATAAGCTAAAGTCGGGCGCTCGTAAAGCTGCGGTGCTTAAAGCCCGTAAAGATTGCGTCGAGTTTGGTGGCAATATTACGATTCAAGCCTTTTCTTCGTTGAAGATTATCGGTAAAGCCGAAGCTGTTGCTGTGATGAGCCAATGGCTTCAGCCAGATGATGAGTTAGTTGATAGTTCTCTAGAATTAGAAGACAGCCCAGAATAACCATGAATTTTTCGGCCCAGTTTTCGACCATAGATCAGGTGTTAAGCCAAACTCGGCAATATTGGCAAATATTACCGTTTCAGCATCTTAGTTTACCTTGGCCGGAAAATACCCGCTTGGTCGAATTTCTCAATAGCCTTTCGTTAACAGATATCGAACAGCTCGATGGTGATGACCAGTTATTGCGCAGTACGTTTGCTGATTATCTAGAGCCGACTCTTGATTGCATTAAACCGCTCTCGATGAGCGAGGCAGTTG
This sequence comes from Gammaproteobacteria bacterium, assembly GCA_013214945.1. Classification (NCBI taxonomy): domain Bacteria; kingdom Pseudomonadati; phylum Pseudomonadota; class Gammaproteobacteria; species Gammaproteobacteria bacterium. The sequence goes on along the minus strand of JABSRT010000010.1, from coordinate 51,567 downwards.
TCGAATCTACGGCTTGTCCTGATCGATTTAAAGCCGGGATAAAAGGGCGTAAGTGGTCTCAGATCGAACGGTTAGCTGCCTTGGTGCCTCCAAGTAACCATCAAGTACTAGAGTGGTGTGCTGGCAAGGGCCATTTGGGTCGATTGATTAGCTACCAACAACAACGAACCGTTGTCAGTGTTGAGTGGCAGGATCATTTGTGTCAACAAGGGCAGCTGCTTTCGGATAAATTTTTGGTTAATCAGACTTTTGTGCAAGCCGATGTTTTGCAACCAAGTACCGATTTGGTGACCCAGCCTAAGCAGCAGATCGTCGCGCTGCACGCTTGTGGGCAATTGCATCTTGAGCTGCTTAAGCAGGCACAACAGACTAAAACGCAGGACATTCTGCTCGCACCCTGCTGTTATCATTTAATTACTACCACTGTTTATCAGCCGTTATCGGCAGTAGTCCAAGCCAGTGATTTGGCTTTGGCTCGACGCGATTTAAACCTATCGGTACAACAAACGGTCGTGGCGACCGAGCGTGAGAAAAAACATCGTGCCATCGAAGTGGCTTGGCGGTTGGGTTTTGATTTGTTGCAGCGTTCATTGCGTGATAGTGATCAGTATATTCCCTTGCCGTCAATTAAACAGTCGATGTTAACGGCGACCTTTGAGCAATTTTGTCACTGGGCTTGTGCTAAAAAAAATATCGAGTTGCCGGCCGATACTAACTTTGACTCTTTTGAGCAGGCTGGATGGCAGCGACGATTAACTAATGGCCGGATTGAGATTGTTACTCATGCTTTTCGGCAATTGCTTGAGCGCTGGTTATTGCTCGATCGGGTGTTGTATCTAGAGCAGCACGGTTATCAGGTGTCATTAGTCAATTTTTGTCAGCGCGAGATAACGCCGCGCAATGCGGTTATTATCGCGTCATACCAACTAGAGTAAGTTTGTGCTTCTTTGGTTCGCTGGTGTTAGCGTCACTGTGGTCATAGTGCGCACTGTATCAGCAATTAGTTACTGCAATAAAAAAGGCCTCGTTTTTACGAGGCCTTTTTGATCATCTTACCAGCGATAATTAGAACGAGAAGTGTTGCTCGTCAATCGCGGCTAAGCTTTCATTGCCCGCTTTTACCATCGCTGCATGCGACAAGGTACGCGGTAAAATACGTGCGAAGTAGAAACGTGCAGTATCGATTTTAGCCTGGTAGAACTCAGGATTATCAGTGCCTTCAGCAAGCTTGCTTTGTGCAACGGCAGCCATTTTAGCCCAGAAGTAAGCGAGTGAAACATAACCAGAATACATTAGGTAATCAACTGACGCCGCGCCAACTTCGTCTTTGTCTTGCATCGCCTTCATGCCAACTTCCATCGTTAGCTCGCCCCATTCCTGGTTTAGCTTAGCTAAAGGTGCAGTAAACTGCGCCATTGCTTCGTTGTCGCTATGTGACTTGTTGAAACGATGAATTAACTTGGTGAAGTTTTTCAGTAATTCACCTTGGCTCATTAAGACCTTACGACCTAATAGGTCAAGGGCCTGAATACCAGTAGTACCTTCATAAAGCATAGAGATGCGGCTATCACGAACAATTTGCTCCATGCCCCATTCAGCAATATAACCGTGACCACCAAAGACTTGAACACCGTGGTTAGCTGCTTCAAAGCCAGTTTCTGTCATAAATGCTTTCATGATAGGGGTTAAGAATGATAATAAATCTTCGGCTGCTTTACGCTGCTCAACATCATCACTTAAGTGTGCAATATCATTTTGTTGGGTGGCAAAGTACAGCATTGCACGGTTGCCTTCAGCAAAGGCTTTCTGAGTAAGCAGCATGCGGCGAACATCTGGATGAACAATAATAGGATCAGCGACCGATTCAGGTTGCTTTGCGCCGCTTAATGAACGCATTTGCAGACGGTCTTTCGCGTACGCCAATGCGCCTTGAAATGAACTTTCTGCTGCGGTTAACCCTTGAATCGCGGTGCCAATACGTGCGGTGTTCATAAAGGTGAACATGCAGTTTAGACCACGGTTTTCAGCGCCAATTAAAAAGCCTTTAGCGTTATCGAAATTCATTACACACGTTGAGTTGCCATGAATACCCATTTTGTGTTCAAGCGAGCCACAACTAACGGCATTACGCTCGCCGACATTGCCTTGGCCGTCAATATCAAACTTAGGCACGATGAACAATGAAATGCCTTTGGTGCCAGCAGGGGCATCTGGTAGGCGGGCTAATACGATGTGAACAATATTATCACTCATATCGTGTTCGCCAGACGAAATGAAGATCTTGGTGCCAGTAATATTATAGCTGCCGTCGTTGTTTGGAATCGCTTTAGTGTGTAGTAAGCCCAAATCGGTGCCAGCATGCGGTTCGGTAAGACACATAGTGCCGGTCCACTCGCCGCTGACTAATTTTGGTAAATAAGCTTGTTTTTGTTGATCGGTACCGTGACTCGCTAGCGTATTCATGCAACCGTGGCTTAGGCCAGGGTACATGCCCCAAGACCAGTTGGCAGCACCAACCATTTCACTGATCACTGAACCTAGTGACTCAGGTAGGCCCTGACCGCCAAATTCGATATCATGAGATAGTGACGGCCAACCGCCTTCAACATATTGCTGGTAGGCTTCTTTAAAACCTGCCGGTGTGGTTACGCTGCCATCATCATGTCGAGTACAGCCTTGCTGATCACCAATTTGATTTAATGGCGATAATACCTCTTCAGAAAACTTGGCTGCTTCAGTCAAAATAGCATTGACCAGATCTGGAGTTGCTTCCTCACACCCTGGCAGGTTGGCATAATGTTGCTCGAAATCGAGAACATCATTCATTACAAATTCGATATCTTTTAGCGGAGCTTTGTATTCTGGCATGGTAACCTCAATCTGTTATTTGATAATGGCGAATATGAGCTTTATATTTATTGTTCAAAACGCTCGTTTGAAATTCGTGTTATCTCGATGTTAACAACAGAAATTAGTTTAGTATAGAGTTTTTACTCGTTAAAAATAAAAAGTTGTGGGTTTTTTGAACTGCGAGTATTTAAAGTTGAATGTTTTCAACTTGTTGCGCTGGCTTGTCTGGTCGGATGTGATTGCAGGTGTAAAAATATTTAGCCGATAAGTTATATCGGCTAAACAGTGGTTGTTATCTGGTACCAAACACCACAATGGTTTTGCCATGAGCTGAAATTAGCCCTTGCTCTTCCAATAGTTTAAGTACCCGACCGACAGTTTCTCTTGAACAACTGACGATTTGGCCGATTTCTTGGCGCGTTATTTTGATCTGCATGCCGTCAGGATGCGTCATTGCATCGGGCTGCTTACACAAATTAAGTAACGTTTGGGCAATTCGGCCTGTGACATCAAGAAAAGCAAGATCACTGACTTTTTCACTGGTACTTTGCAGTCGACCGGCAATTTGCTTTGATAAGCGCATTAATATTTCAGGATTAACCTGAATAAGTTGCTTAAATCGAGTGAAAGACACTTCAGCGATAACACAGGCACTGCGAGTTTTTACCCACGCTGTACGCTCTGGTTCGTCTTCAAACAAAGCCATCTCACCCAAAAAGTCACCTTTTGACAGATAAGATAAAATCATTTCTTTACCTTGATCGTCTTTGATTAATACGGCGACTGAGCCCTCGACGATGTAATACAAGGTATCTGCAGCGTCACCGCGATGAATCAAGGTACTCTTTTTCGGATACTTATGCAGGTGACATTGCGAAAGAAACCAGTCTATCACTGGATCCTGTTGCGGTTTTTTTATTAAAGACATAGATCCTCGTCAAGGTAAAGGGAACACCATAAAATAATAGTCGATAAAGCCAATTATATCTATTAGTTGGATAGCTAATAGTTAGTAACAGCGGTTAGCGACGCGACCTGACATTATATCTAGTTATGTGAGCTTGGTATAGTTTTTAACTAAAAATTGGTGTGACCACTCACGTTTATTGCATCAGGTGCACATCGTTTAAGCGATAGTTTGGTTGCAGTTGTCTAAACACGAGTCATCGCGCCATCACTCGCACAAAAACTAGCCCAGCATCGTACCATACTGTAGAATTGGCTCTTTTAACGCTATCTGGAATTGCAATGACCGATTTTTTAATTGCGCCGTCTATTTTGTCTGCTGATTTTGCTCGGCTTGGTGAAGATGTTGATAAAGTATTAGCCGCAGGAGCCGATGTCGTTCATTTCGATGTCATGGACAACCACTATGTACCAAATTTAACGTTTGGCCCCGGTGTCTGCAAGGCATTGCGCGATTACGGCATTACTGCACCGATTGATGTGCATTTGATGGTATCGCCTGTCGATGCACTGGTCCCTGAATTTGCCAAAGCTGGTGCGTCAATTATTACATTTCATCCTGAAGCGACTCAGCATTTAGACCGGACTTTGCAGCTGATTAAAGAACAAGGCTGTCAGGCTGGAGTGGTACTAAATCCTGGCACACCATTGAGTTGTCTTGAGTTTATTATGGACAGGTTAGATGTCATTTTATTGATGTCGGTTAACCCAGGCTACGGTGGTCAAAGTTTTATTCCATCAACCTTAGACAAGTTGCGTCAGGTTCGAAAGTTAATTGATCAAAGTGGTCGTGATATTAGGTTACAAGTCGATGGCGGCGTTAAAGTTAATAATATTGCTGAAATAGCCGCTGCCGGGGCCGATATGTTTGTCGCTGGCTCGGCTATTTTTAACCAACCAGATTATAAAGTCGTTGTTGATCAAATGCGCCAGCAGCTCGCTGGTATAAAAAAGTAGAGAGATAAAAAACTATGTCAAAACCTGTTGTTTTAAGTGGCATTCAGCCATCTGGTGGTTTAACTATTGGTAACTATATTGGTGCAATTAACCAGTGGCTAGTGATGCAGGAAAAAAATGACTGCTTTTTTATGCTGGCTGATTTGCACGCAATTACGGTTCGTCAAGATCCAAAACTAATGCGAGAGCGCGTGTTCGACTGTCTAGCGATGTATATTGCTTGTGGTTTAGATCCAAAGCAAAGCACTATTTTTGTTCAGTCACAGGTACCAGAACATGCACAGTTAGGCTGGGTTTTAAACTGTTATGCTCAAATGGGTGAGCTAAATCGGATGACCCAATTTAAAGATAAGTCACAACGTCATGCGTCCAATATTAATGTTGGTTTGTACGGCTATCCGGTATTGCAGGCCGCTGACATTCTGCTTTATCAAGCAGATCAAGTGCCGGTCGGTGAAGATCAGAAGCAACATATTGAGCTAACGCGTGACATAGCCACGCGTTTTAATAACTTATATGGCGATGTCTTTAAGGTGCCAGAACCTTACATTCCACAAGTTGGTGCTCGTGTGATGAGCTTGCAAGAGCCGACCAAAAAAATGTCAAAATCAGATGAAAATCCGAATAATTACATTATGCTGCTTGATGATCCGAAGCTAATTAGTAAAAAGTTAAAGCGGGCAGTGACCGATTCTGATGAGCAATCACGGATTTATTTTGATACGGCTGAAAAACCAGGCGTTTCAAATTTACTGACTTTACTCTCTTGTGCGACCGGTCGCAGTGTTGAGTCGTTAGTGCCAGATTATGAAGACAAGATGTATGGTCATTTAAAGAAAGATACCGCTGATGCCGTATTGTCATTTATTGAACCTGTACAACAACGTTATTATCAATTGCGTCAAGACGAAACAGCGCTATTAGCTATTATGAAAGACTCCGCTGAGCGTGCGTCTGAACGTGCTGCGATAACACTCGCTAAAGCCTATGAGGCAATTGGGTTTATTTCGCATAAGTAACCTGAGTACCGGATAAGCGAATTTTCCCAATAAAAAAGGCCGCAATTGCGGCCTTTTTTGTGGGTTTTTTCTGGTATTAGTCTTGTTTGTTGGCCAAGAAGAACACTAACTCTTCAAATTGTTGATTACTTTTTAAAGATCGCGTGATCACTTTGTATTTGTCGTTAATCACAAAAGTAGGAACTCCGCTAACCCCAAACTTTTTGGTGTTACGTTGCATTTTTGAAACGTGAGTTTTAACCATAAAGCTCGCAGCTGCCTTATCAAACTGGTCAGCGTCGACTCCGTTAGCAACAAATAGCGCTTTGTAATCACTTAAGTTTGGAAATGTTTTATGTTGTTGGTGAATCGCATTAAATAGCGCAGGCGTTAACTTTTCATCTACTTTGAGTAAATCGATAATCGCATAAATATGGGTTAATTCAGCGCCAACCGTAGCTCCGCCAACGAAATCGACGTGGTTTTTCTTGAATGTAATATTGTCAGGTTTGTTTTCTAACATTGAATCGACTAGTGGTTCAAAGCGATAACAGGCTGGGCATTTAAACGAAAAATATTCAACGATTGTAGGTGTTTTCGAGGCTGTCGTTTGAGCTAATACCTCGTAATGGGTTCCTTCGACAAACTGGGCTGCTAAAGCCAGCGGGCTTAACAGTAGAGCACAAAGTAAGACACTAATTTTCTTCATTGTTGCGATTCCTTAATAAAAGTGTAGTAAGCGTATCATAAAGTTTATGGTGACCGTTGATCCAAGCGGTCAACTTTAATAATGAGTCGGTAAGCACAAGGCTGGTTGCTGTAAGGCGTAAATTTGCTCTTTAAGCGCCAATACTTGTTCTTCCCAATATCTGTCTGTATTGAACCACGGAAAGTTCCGCGGAAATGCAGGATCTTGCCAACGTTTTGCTAACCAATTCATGTAATTGACCATGCGCAGCGCTCGTAGTGGCTCGATCAGGCGTAACTGTGCCGGATCGAAGTCGTTAAATTCTTGATAACCCTCAAGTAGAATATCAAGTTGCAACAATTGATGTGATCGCTCGCCGTTGAGCATCATCCACAAATCTTGAATTGCCGGGCCATTAACACTGTCGTCTAAATCAACAAAATGCGGACCGCTATCTGTCCATAAAATATTGCCAGGATGACAATCTCCATGAATCCTGATAGTTGGCAGTGCGTCAAAGTCACCAAATTGCTCGGAGGCTAAATCGATTAGTTGGCCCAGATCTTTATTGAAGTTATGCCGTAGGTAGCTGGGAATGCCGTCGTAATTATTTAATAACTGCTGCGGTTGATAAAGGTAATTGTCGAGATTAAAAGCGGTGCGATGTTTAAATGTGTTGGTTGAGCCAACACTATGAATTCGGCCAATAAAGCGGCCAACCCATTCGAGATGATCTAAGTTATCGACTTCAAACTGACGACCGCCCTGACAAGGAAACAAGGTAAAGTAGAAGCCACTATATAGGTGTAAGCTCTCACCGTTAATTAAACTTGGTGCGACCACGGGTATTTCTTGCGCGGCTAATTCAAGCGTAAACTGATGTTCTTCAATTATCTGTGGTGCTTGCCAACGGCCAGGACGATAAAACTTCACCACATATTTGATATTATCTTCGGCGGTAAATTGATAAACGCGATTCTCGTAGCTGTTTAAAGCCAGCAAGCCAGACGTTGGATAAATACCGGTTGATTCGATCGCATATAAAATTAAATCTGGGGTCAACAAGGCGTAATCTTCGTTACGTTGGTGAATGTTAGTGTCCATGGAAATCCCTTAGTAAGGTCGCGATAAAATCTAATACTTCTTGTTCTTGGCGCTGTTCTAATTCGAGCCAGCAACTCTCGCTGGTATCTTCGTAAAACAAGCCCAGTTTAGTACCCTCAAAGTCAATACGCCAATGACACAGATCGGCCCCTACCTCACGCGAAAGCACGGTAGCGCCTAACTGTTCAACTATTATTTGAGCTTGAATTGCAAAGTTATCCCATGATGTTTTTATCATCAGAGCAAGATATCCTTGTTGCCTGAACTCAGTGGCTGCTGTAGAGTTTATTTTATCGGGTAAATCTTTGTCGCTCATAATTTTATTTGGTCGCAAAAACAGGATGGAGCCTAGTGGAATGGACAAATTATACATCAGCGTCGCAGTAGGGGGTACAAAAATAGATGGACAGTAAATTGTTTGACTTCCCAGGGATGAACGTCAGTGAGCCGGACGAATTGTTGGTGCAGTTTTTCAGACTGCATCAAGTCACAATTGATCAACAAGGCATTGTGGTGCAAGCCTCTGATGAATTTATCTTGCGCAGTGGATACTCTGGCACTAAGTTGATCGGAAAGCCGTTCTCAATGCTATTGCCTGCTGACGAGCCAAATTTTCTCAAACAAGTCCGTGGTCATTCAATTCCTAAGGCATACCAGCAAACGCTATTATGCGCCGATCAGTCGGTTCGATCTGTAAATTTGACGCTTGCTACTTTGACGATGTCATCAGAGCAATTTATGGTAGTGACTCACTGCGACTGGAGCGTCAATAAAATAGAGAGCCAGCTAACTTTGTTTAAAAAATCGAGTTTTGGCGAGTTTCTGATCACCCCCGAAAGTTTCACTATTGTCGCAGCCAATGACTGCGCGCAAATCTTGTGCGGTTTAAGTCAGCAAGTTTTAAGCTCGCAGACGTTTTCAGACATTATTAATGTTGCTGATTGGCAGTTGTCGACCGAGCTTACTAAGTTATTAAATGATCGCGATCGCTCATGTAATCTTAGCGTAGTAACTGCAAGCGGAGAGTTACAGTTAGTAAAACTAACCGCTCATCGGGTCGAATTTGCTGGCGAACCCTTTATTCATATCCAAACGATTGAAATTTCCGCTCACCAAGTGCATTTGCAAAAAGTACAACAAGCGACCGATCTAACTGATTCGTTGTTTGATTTATTACCAACGGCTTCCTTGCTGATGGATAATCTCGGTAATATTGCCAAAATAAATCAAGCGATGACTAGCCTGTTGGGTCGTTCTCGTGACGACTTACAGGGTTTGCATGTCCGTTCTGTATTGCCGCCAGTGTTATTAGCCCAAATATCCCCAATGGAGGCGTCGACCTGCCGGATTCAGGTCGAGCTTAATCAACAAGTACTAGACGTTGAATTTCATCAACAACCAATGCGTGACCGTTTTAGTGCTAGTCAGGGCTTGTTATTAACGATAGCGACCAAAAAAGCCGCACAATTACCAGTACGGATAAAGGCTTTAGAGACCGTTAATGAGATGGCGTTGTTGGCTATTTTTACCCTCAATCCGCAAGGAGAGTTTATTTATATAAATGAGGCGTTTGAGCAGCAGTCACGTTACAAATCAGCCCAGTTAATCGGTCGTCATATTTCATTGCTAAACGGTTCTGTGAAAGACCCATTTATTTTTAATAACATGTTGGATTCCCTACAAATAAAAAACAGTTGGCGCGGTAATTTAAAATTCACCTATCCCTATGGTAGTTATTATTGGGCCGATATTTCGATAAAACCTGTTTATGATAAACATGGCGAAATTGAGAACTTTGTCGGGGTATCAGTCGACACAACTCGCCAGAAGGAGCTGCAACAGACCGGGGTTTTTCTCGCCAATTATGATCTAGCGACCGGACTGGCCAATGATATTTTAGCCAAAGATCGGCTTGAAGGCATGTTAGCACGCGCTAGAAGACGCAAGCTCACTGTCGCGGTTATTTATCTCGATATCACTGAAATTGAGTCACTGGCTTTTGAGGTAGGCACGGTTAAAAGCAGTGAGCTATTATCCGCTTATTGCACGATGTTACGAAGTGCGTTACGCAGTGAAGACGCTTTGGCGCGGATGTCACAAACCCGTTTGGCGATATTATTACCCGATCTGCCTAATACCTCAGCGCTCGAAGTGGTGGCGGCAAAAATAGATAAGGTAAACCAGAAAAACATTGTGGTTGCTCAAGATAGCTTTGATATTGATATTCGCTTAGGTATTGCTTACTACCCAGAGCAGGGCAGTGATGCTGATTCATTGTTCTTGAACGCCGAGTCGTCTCTGCAAAAAGCCTGGTATGCTAATGAAAGAATTGGATGTTTTGGTGAGCAGCAAAACGAACAGGCGGTTAAACATTTTAATTTACGCCGAGATATTGTTAAAGCACTTACCTGTGGCAAACTAAAAACGCTATATCAACCGATTTTAGATTTGGCCAGTAATAAGGTGACCGAATTTGAGGTGATGGTTTGCTGGCGGCACCCAAAGCATGGCCTGATCGAAGGAGAAGATATCTACGCCGTGGCTGAAGCCAGTGGCATTATGTCTGACTTGGGTTTATGGTTGTTTGAGCAAGCCTGCATCGATCTTAAGCACTGGCAGACCAAGGGTTATAGCGATATCTCGGTCGCCATTAATTTATCCCATGGTCAATTGAGAAATCGTCATATTGCGCAGTCGTTTGCTAAAATTTTAGAGCGGCACGGCATCGCTGCCGAGCAAGTGTCGGTTGAGTTACCATTAAGTTACATGGCGACTCAATGGCTTGATCTCGAAGATATTTTGCAGGAGCTGACCTTGATGGGTTTAACCTTGCAATATGATAAATTTGGCGAGCGTGGTGCGTATATTTCAGACTTAAGCAGCTTTCCATTCTCAGGGCTTAAGCTATCGGCCAGTTATGTTTCACAATTAGAGGATAATCAAACAACGGCAAATTTGATTCAAGGCATTATCCGAATGGCCCAGGCATTGGATATGACGGTGACCGCGGTTGGGGTCGATTCATTATCAGAGTTTGTGCAGTTACAAAATATGGGTTGTCATTATATTCAAGGCGACTTTACCTGTCGCTTTGCCTCGCGTGAGGAAATGGATGTATTTTTACATCAACAAGGTGATTACCCATTGCTATCTTGGGAGTAGAACAATGAAGGTATGGTGGTTAATTTTGTTGCTTAGTAGCAGTGTTATGGCGGGTGCTGATATTGAGGCGGGCAAGCACAAGGCGTTAATTTGTCAAAATTGTCACGGTGAGCAAGGGATCTCTCAAATTGATTTATACCCTAACTTGGCGGGGCAAAAGCAATTATATTTAAAGTTACAATTGCTTAATTTTAAGAGTGGTCAGCGGCCCTCGGCAGTAATGGCGCCAATGGCTAGTGCATTATCAAACCAAGACATTGACAACCTAGCGGCATATTATGCCAGTTTATAATAGCGGCTGAAAAACAGCAGCGGTAGTTTACCCCGCTGCTGACATTTTATCCTAACGTCGCCAAGCCGGGATTGATTGCTCGTAATCTTCAATTTGAGCGAGGTGTTGCAAAGTCCAACCAATTGAATCGAGTCCATTAATCAAGCATTCACGTTGAAATTGATCAATCGTAAAATCAAAACTAGTGCCATCAGGAGCCGTTACGGTTAGTTGTTCTAAATCAACGGTAATTTGAGCGCCTTCGGTCGTTTGTGCAAATAACTGATCAACCTCAGACTCGGTCAATCGCACCGGAATTAATCCATTATTGATCGCGTTACCATAGAAGATATCAGCAAAACTTGGGGCGATAATTACCTTAAATCCAAAGTCGGCTAGCGCCCATGGCGCATGTTCGCGACTTGAGCCACAGCCAAAATTCTCACGCACTAATAAAATGCTACCACCTTTAAATTTCGGCTTGTTCAGATTGAACTCAGGATTAGCTTGCTCGCCAGCCTCATCAAGGTAACGCCAGTCATGAAATAGGTTAACGCCAAAACCATCGCGGGTTATTCTAGACAAAAACTGTTTAGCGATGATTTGGTCAGTATCTATATTCGCGACATCTAACGGGACGGTTAATCCCTGGTGTTTAGTAAATTTATTCATTTTTAGCTGATCCTAATTGAAGCTGCGAATATCAACAAAGTGCCCGGCGCATGCTGCGGCAGCGGCCATGGCTGGGCTAACCAAGTGCGTTCGACTTAAGCGACCTTGACGTCCCTCGAAGTTACGGTTGCTGGTCGAAGCACAGCGCTCGTAAGGCTCTAAACGATCATCGTTCATTGCTAAACACATTGAACAGCCCGGTAAGCGCCATTCAAAACCGGCGTCGAGAAATATTTTATCTAGGCCTTCTCGTTCAGCTTGCGCTTTCACTAAACCGGACCCTGGCACCACAATAGCACTAACCGATGGCGCAACATGCTTGCCCTCGATCACGGCTGCGGCGGCACGTAAATCTTCAATTCGACTATTGGTGCATGAGCCGATAAAGACTTTATCAATACTAACATCTGTTAATCGTTGGCCGGCTGATAATGCCATATAATCAAGCGCGCTTTGGGCAGATTCAGCGTCAACCGATTCAGCATAATCTTGCGGTGATGGTACTAATTGGTCGATTGCGATAACTTGGCCTGGGTTAGTGCCCCAAGTAAGTTGTGGCGCAATGTCGGCACCATTAAGTTGAACAACGGCATCAAATACTGCATCGTCATCAGTTTTTAGGGTTTTCCAGTACGCGACAGCAGCCAACCAGTCGTCACCTTTAGGCGCATAAGGGCGACCCTCAAGATAATCAAAGGTAATTTGATCTGGGGCAATCATGCCGGCTTTTGCGCCACATTCGATGCTCATGTTGCAAATGGTCATGCGTGCTTCCATTGACAACTTTTCGATTGCTTCACCGCAATACTCTAAAATATAACCAGTGCCGCCAGCGGCGCCGATTTTACCGATAATAGCTAACACGATATCTTTGGAGCTGATGCCGAGACCAACTTCGCCAATAATTTCGATTTTCATCGATTTAGCTTTTTGCTGTTTTAGGGTTTGGGTCGCCATCACGTGTTCGACTTCTGAGGTGCCAATACCAAAAGCTAACGCCCCAAACGCGCCATGTGTTGCGGTATGTGAATCACCACAAACAATAGTTGTGCCCGGCAAAGTCATGCCTTGTTCTGGGCCCATAACATGCACGATACCTTGATTAATATTGTTGATGTCATACAGTTGAACCCCGAAATCATCACAATTATCCGTTAAAGTGGTGATTTGGATCCGCGCTTGTTCACTGCAGGCGTCAAGTGAGCGCGATTTGGTCGAGGTATTGTGATCCATAGTCGCAAATGTTTTTTCGACATGACGTAATGGGCGATCTGCGCTTTTTAAGCCAGAAAATGCTTGTGGCGAGGTTACTTCATGGACCAAATGACGATCGATATAAATTAACGGAGTTTCACTCGGTTCGTCACGTACAATATGATCAAGCCAAATTTTGTCGTAAAGAGTTTTAGCCATTAGTGCTGCTCCGTTGGTGAGTCTTGGTCTAAGATCGCTTGCGCGATAAAGTCACCCATTTCGCTAGTGCTTTTAGCATCGCTCGGGTTTTTCGCTAACTCACGGGTTAGGTAACCATTTTCTAGGGCGTGAATAATCGCGCTTTCAATCGCTTGTGCCGCATCGTCTAATTTAAGACTAAAACGTAATAACATCGCTGCAGACAGAATTTGCGCAATCGGGTTAGCAATGCCTTGGCCGGCGATATCAGGTGCTGAGCCGCCTGCGGGTTCAAACATTCCGAAACCTTCAGCATTAAGGCTAGCAGAAGGTAACAAGCCCATTGAACCAGTAATCATCGCGCACTCGTCCGATAATATGTCACCCATTAAGTTGGAACATAATAAAACGTCAAATTGCGACGGATCGCGGATCATTTGCATCGCAGCATTATCGATATAAATATGCTCTAACTCGATTTCTGGATATTCAGTGGCGATTTCTTCAACCACTTCACGCCATAATACCGAACAAGCTAATACGTTGGCCTTATCAACCGAAGTCACCTTGCCGCGACGTTCTTTAGCTGACTCAAACGCGATCCGGGCAATTCGAACAATTTCTTTGCGGCTATAACGCATGGTATCAAATGCAGCAACATTTTCGCCTTCACCTTCGCGGCCTTTAGGCTTGCCAAAATAGATGCCGCCGGTTAATTCACGCACACATAAAATGTCAAAACCACGGGCTGAGATATCGGCTCTTAGTGGTGATAGCTCGGCCAACTGCGGGTAAATACGCGCTGGGCGTAAGTTGCAAAACAATTCAAAATGACCACGCAGCGGTAATAAAGCGCCACGCTCAGGTTGATCGTCTGGCGCTAGGTTAGCCCATTTCGGGCCGCCAACCGAACCAAACAAAATAGCATCAGCCGCTTCACAACCGGCAAGAGTATGCGGTGGTAATGGCTGGCCGAAGTTATCGATTGCGTAACCGCCAACAGGTAGCTCGTTATAGTTAAGAGTAAAATTGAATTTTTGTTGCACTGCAGCCAATACTTTAATGGCTTCAGCCATCACTTCTGGGCCAATGCCATCACCAGCTAATACTGCGATATTGTAGTTTGAATTGCTCATCATCTTCCTACTGTAAAATGCTATAAATATAAGTTATTAAACGCCAGCTATCTTTTGCTGCTGTATTTGTTGTTTTTTGTCGGCCACTAAGTCGGCTCGGTGAACCAAGTTTAATACGTGCAATAAGGCGCGCACCGATGCGTGTACTACATCAGTTGCTAATCCCATACCATGGAAACTTTGGCCATTGTATTTGGCGACGATATCAACCTGACCCAAGGCATTTTCGCCTTCTCCTTTTGATTCCAAAGAGTAATCAATAATGTCGATATTCAGGTTAGTAATTTGATTAATCGCCTTGTATGCCGCCTCAACTGGACCATTGCCAGTGGCAGCTTCTACCACATCTTTGCCATCAATGATTAATTTGACGCTAGCGGTCGCCAACATGCCTGAGCCAGAATGAGCACTCAGGTAACCTAGCTCGTAATGATCATTTTCGTCTTTTTGTTGATTAAAGAACAACAATGCTTCTAAGTCATAATCAAAGACTTGACCTTTTTTATCGGCCAATTTAACAAACGAATCATATAAATCGTCAAGGTTGAAATCAGCTTCTTGATAACCTAACTGACCCATGCGGTGTTTAATGACATGACGCCCTGATCTCGAGGTCATGTTCAATGATTTTTCAGGTTGGCCAATCGAAGCCGGAGTCATGATTTCGTAAGTGTTTTTTGCCTTCAACATACCATCTTGATGGATCCCAGATGAATGTGAAAACGCGTTGCCACCGACAATCGCTTTGTTTGGTTGTACCACCATGTTGCACAATTGGCTCACTAACTGCGAGGTGCGGTAAATCTCTTGGGTCTTTATGTTGGTGTTTACCCCTAAAATATCTTGGCGTAAGCTTAAAATCATTGCGACTTCTTCTAGCGAGCAATTGCCTGCACGCTCACCAATACCGTTTATTGTACATTCGATTTGACGCGCGCCCATTTCAACGGCGGTAATAGAGTTAGCGACCGACATGCCTAAGTCATCGTGACAGTGCACCGAAATAATCGCTTTATCGATGTTTGGTACACGGTTGAATAAGGTTTGAATAATGCCGCCAAATTCACTTGGGATGGTATAACCGACCGTATCTGGAATATTGATGGTGGTGGCACCTGCGTTGATCGCCGCCTCAACCATTCGACATAAATTGTCGATCGGGGTTCGCCCAGCGTCTTCACATGAAAATTCGACGTCATCGGTATAATTTCTCGCGTGTTTTACCGCGCCAACCGCCATCTCTAATACATCGTCAAAGCTACGTTTTAGTTTGCTTTCGACATGAATGGTCGAGGTTGAAATAAAGGTATGAATGCGAAAGCGCTCAGCCACTTTTAACGCTTGGGCACACGCGTCGATATCGGCTTTAACTGCACGAGACAAACCGGCACAAATACTATTTTTTACCGTTCTGGCAATGGTTTGAACGGACTCGAAATCACCGGGAGAAGAAACAGGAAAACCAACTTCCATTACATCAACACCTAAACGTTCGAGCGCGAGGGCAATTTGCAATTTTTCTTTTACGGTTAAACTTGCAGCCAAGGCTTGTTCGCCATCGCGTAAGGTAGTATCAAAGATAATGACCTGATCCGACATTGTCGTGTTCCTTCTCGTTATAGATGTTTACGTAAAATTAGATGACCAAATACAGAAAAACCCGCAGCTGGTGCGGGTTTTTTGTATTCTGAGAATTAACTACAGCTCTACAAACCCGCACCAAATAATGGCAAGAGCAGTAAAGATTTTAGAATGCTGTAGTTTAAGGTCATGAAGCGTAATTCTCGTAATAAGTTAAATTTGTGTTATCGATTTGTGGCTTGATGTTATTTGTACCGCTGTTAAGGCTAGCAGTCAAATGATTTTAGCGACAATAAAGTAAAATTTTAGATATGGTAATTAATATAACGTAAAACGAGGGGCCATCTCTATTAGTCAAAGGTCGTATTAGGCGGTTTAATCCTGATATTTGACCAATTAGCGATAAGTAAGTAGCGCGCAATCAGGTGTTATTTGGTGGTGTTAATAACCGGCTGGTTGTTGACCTTAGCGTATTTTTGACGCTGAAATGCCTTGCCCCTGATTGAAGGGCGCTTTACTGGCGCCAGCGGTGCAGTATCATTAATTTTTTCGATCTTAAATATTTGATGGGTTACTCTGAGCTTTATTTTATTTTGTTGGCTTGACTGTTTAAAGGTGGCTGCGGTATCACGGTCGCTTGTCGTGCTAGCGATGGCGGTTTTAGCGGCTAGCACGGTTGTCAGTAATAATATAATCAATAGCAGTTTGGTCATGATAAATTCAGTCGTTGTTCGCTGGGTTTAATATTAAAGCGAAATTTGTGCCACTATTAATCATATTGATATTGGCGGATAACATCTAAGAATTGGTCACCAAACTTTTCTAACTTACTATCACCTACACCATTGATTTTTAACAACTCAAATGGAGTTTGCGGTTGTTGTTCCGCCATTTCGGCTAGGCTCGCATCATTAAAAATAACATAAGGCGGTTTACCTAACTCATCGGCAAGTTTTTTCCGCAGGCTGCGTAACTTGGCAAATAATACCTCATCGTAATCGTAATCGTCTTTGCGTGAACGTTTGCTCGAGCTTTTGGTGATGGCTTGCAATCGCGGCACGGCGAGTTCAATCGTTTGCTCACCCGTCAGCACGGCGCGGGCCGCTGGCGTGAGCACTAAAATTGAGCTGCGGGTGATATCTTGTCGCAAATAACCCAAATGGATCATTTGACGAAAAATACTGAGCCAATATTCTGTGCTGTGTTCGATGCCAATACCATAGGTTGATAATTTGTCATGGCCGTAATCAAGCAAACGTTGGTTTTTCGAGCCGCGTAATATCTCAATCACATAACCGACCCCAAAACTTTGCTTAACGCGGTACACACAAGACAACGCCTTTTGTGCCACGGTTGAGCCATCAAAATGCGACGGTGGATCAAGACAAATATCGCAGTTACCACATTTAGTGCCGCCATATTCACCAAAATAATGGAGTAAGACTTGGCGGCGGCAGGTCTGTGCCTCGGCAAAGGCTGACATTGCGCTGAGCTTTTGGTGTTCCACTTGCTGCTGGTGTGGGTTATTACCTTGCTCGATTAAAAACCTTACTTTACCAATGTCGGCTGGATCGTACAGCATTACGGCTTCGGCATTCATGCCATCACGGCCTGCACGACCTGTTTCTTGGTAATACGACTCGATGTTTTTTGGAATGTTATAGTGCATCACAAAGCGGACATCGGGTTTGTCGATGCCCATGCCAAAGGCAACCGTGGCGACAACAATATCAATATTGCCACGGATAAATGCATCTTGAACCGATTGCCGATCGATATGCTCCATGCCGCCATGGTAAGCCATGACCTTATGGTCGAGTTGTTGCAGTTTAAACGCGATTTCTTCGACCTGTTTGCGAGTGGTGCAATAAATAATGCCGGCGTTATCCGTTTGCGATTTTAAATATTGTTGTAGCTGGGCAAAAGGTTTGTACTTTTCATACAAGGTATAGCGAATATTGGGTCGATCGAAGCTGGCCTGATGGTAATGAGGCTGGATCAGGTTTAAGCGTTCAATGATTTCCTGACGAGTCGCATCGTCAGCGGTTGCCGTTAAAGCCATTACCGGTACCTGCGGCAACAGCGTTTTTATTTGGCCCAAGGTGGCATATTCTGGCCTAAAGTCATGACCCCATTGCGAAATACAGTGCGCTTCGTCAATTGCAATCATCGAAACATGCAACTGCTGCACCCGCTGCAAGAAACTGTGTTGCATTAATCGCTCAGGCGCGACGTAAATCAGTTTAATTTCACCCGACTGCATTGCATTAAGGATGGCCATTGATTGTTCGCGGGTTTGGCTTGAATTGAGATAAGCCGCATTGACCCCATTGGCTTGTAGGCTATCGACCTGATCTTTCATTAGTGAGATTAACGGCGACACCACAATGGTTAAACCAGGCATCAACAACGCCGGAATTTGAAAACATAAAGACTTGCCACCACCGGTCGGCATAATGACCAAGCAGTCTTGTTGCGCTATGGCGCAATTGATGATGTCTAATTGGCCAGCGCGAAAATCGCTGTAACCAAATACTTGATTCAGTACTTGAATTGGAGATGTCATCGATTGTTCGGTTGGTGTCACTAGTGATACTGCCTTTATGAGTTAAGGCGTTAGTGTAAATGACAGCGGCAAGATTGTCTCACTAAAATACTTGTTTAAATCGACTGTTTTATCTACAGTGGAATATTGCAGTGAACGACAAGGAGTAAGTAGAGCATGTCACAACAACTAAAAGCGGATGATGTCCGCGCGATGATCGCGGAGTTCTTTGGTCAACAAATGCCATTTCATCAGCTGATTGGCTTAGAGATTGTGAGTTATCAAAAAGACTCAGTCACCTTGTCTATTAAAATGAAACCAGAGCTAGTTGGCAATACCGTGCATGGTATTTTACACGGTGGCGTTACCGCGACTATTTTAGATGTCGCCGGCGGCATGGTGGTGTTTGCTGGCGTACTAGAAAATATGGAGATCATTGAACAGCAGAGCGTATTTAACCGCTTACAAAATTTAGGCACTATTGATCTACGGATTGATTACTTACGCCCTGGGCGCGGTGAAGAATTTATTGCAACAGCTCAGGTGATTCGTGCGGGCAACAAGGTGGCTGTCGCACGAATGGAATTGCATAACGAAAAAGGTGACCATATCGCGTTTGGTACCGGTACTTACATGGTGGGATAATGATTGGATAGTTGCCGGACCTGTTCTATGCACCGATCCGTTGTTTTGCTTGAATAAAGCTGGTTACTAAGGTCGCGTAAGCTTGGCCAACATCACTGTTACCAGCGCTTAGGCCTGCCGGATGTTGCATTGGCGCACCTTCGGCTAAGTGCAGGTAGCAGCTGTTAGGTTGTGACCCGATGCTATGAACATAATATTGGGCATCGCTGATACTGACGCCACAATTGGTGTAAGCACTGGCCGGCATAAACGAAATGCTGTCTAAATCAAGCTCAACCCCAATCGGTTGACCGCTGTCGTTTAAATAGCTGATGGCAACCTGCAACGCTTGTTCAAAGCTCAGTTCGCGTCGACTCCAAATTTGCTGATAGCTAATCGCGCGAAAGTGGTGGTCATTAAGCGCCTTAAGATTAGCCGCTGAATTTTTTAATTCATGCATGCCAAGCGAAAAGTAATGACTGAGCAGGCCTTGAGCACTGGCATAGCTAAAACCATTGCCACTGTGACGACCTTCAAGCGCTCTAAAGTCAGTATGAGGATCAAGGTTAACGGCTGCGATTGGGGTCGATTTTGCTTGGCTGATGGCTTCAATTATCGGATAAGCATTGTTGTGGCCGCCACCAATAATAATAGGAATTAAGTCGTGGCGGGCGATCGCGCTAACGACCTCACTTACTCGCTGATCGAGTCGGGCCACTAATTGGCGTAGTTTACTGAGATCTTGCGGTATTTGTGGATCAAGCTGGTGACTTTGTTCTTGCAAATCATGACACTGAATATGACCCAGCAAAGCCAATTCGCCACCTTTTATATAGGCATTGTGCTGTAAGTTGCAAAAGCGTTCAAGAAAAGCGGCCCAACCAAGATCGGCGCCGCCACGCCCTAAATTAGCCCGCGGTCCGATATCTTCGGGTATGCCTAATAAAACAAAGCGTACACCATCTGCCTTAAAGCGAGTTAGAGACTCGGCTAAATCTGCTTGAACCGGCAAGGATAATTTCTGGCCGAGACGTTCTTCGCCAAAGCGAGCATGCAGGTATAAGTCGAGGTAGCTGTTATCAGCAAAAATTAAGGGATTCATCGCAGGCTCAAATTAGTTTAATTGGCTGATACTTTATACTATTTTTGGGCAAGATGTGGCTATAAAGGCTAATGCAAAGACTAATATAAAGGCTAATAAAAAAGTTGATACAAAGTCTAAGGGCAGGTTAAGGTTTCCGCAGCTGTGATGTCACTGCTGCGGTAATGCGCGGGCGCTATTATTCAAGATCTAATGGTTCAGGCGACAATATTATGCCGGTTGAGTCGGCATACACATGATCTTCAGGTAAAAAGGTCACACCACCAAAGTTAATAGGGATGTCGAGTTCACCATCGTTGATGTCGCTGGCCAATACCGGAATTGACGCCAAGGCTTGAATGCCTAATTCAATATCATCAATTAGATCAACGTCTCGAATACAGCCATAAACAATCAGGCCTTCCCAGTCATTATCAAGTGCCAGTTGTGCTAATTCAAAATCGACTAAGGCGCGTCTTAACGAACCGCCGCCATCAATCACTAATACTTTGCCAGAGCCGTCGCGTTGTAATACATCTCTGATCTGACCATTGGCCTCATGGCACTTAATTGTCACTACCTCGCCGCCAAAAGAATTGCGGCCACCAAAATTGGCAAACATAGGTTCAACAACATCAACGCTATCTAGATAGATGTCACATAATTCAGACGTATTGTATTGCATGGCAAACTCCGGTATTTAACTAATTATTTTCTAATCAAATAGTAGCCCAAGCAGCCAATAAGTGAAGTGTTTTTTTTGTAAATATTACAGCTAATAAGTTATTTATTTGAGCCCGATAACATTATTGAGCTTGTTAACTCGAGTAAAATAATGGCTTTGCTACAATGATGAAAAATTTAATAAGGGTGACATTATGGATGCAATGAATGCAGTTGAATGGTTTGGACTGGTCGCGTCGGTTATTGTTGCTTATTCGTTGATGCTTAAAGATATGCTAAAGCTTCGATGTTGGAATTTGATTGGGGCGGTGATGTTTGCTGTTTATGGCGCGTTAATAGGCGCGTTGCCGGTATTGGTATTAAACGTCTTTATTTCAATTGCAGATATTTATTATATTATCAAGATCCGCCAAGCTGCGGTCATTAAGCGTGATTAGCCCGAGATAAGCACTAAGGGCTGACGTTTTAGCTGGCTGGCTTGATTCAATCGTTTGAGGTAGTTAATCCAGAGTCGATCCTGATCTTTGGCGACTTGATAAAGATATGACCAAATGTAGGTGGCGTTGTGACCGTCATCAAAACTCAAAGTTAAGCCGGAATCTGTTACATCTGTGATCGTCGTTATTTTAACAAAGGCTTTATTGTTGACCAGTAGTGGGAAATTATTGCTGGGGTGGCGTGCGATCGCTGGCGAGTGAACTCTTAGTAACTCAAAGGATAACATCTCGTGATAACCATCATTAAAGGTTAATTCGAGCAGTGATGATTGACAATGTAAGATGGTTTTACGTTGAACTATCATGGCGGAGCTATAAAACCTGTTTTAAATCAAGGCCTAGCATCCTACTTGTTAGTTGTTACATTGTCATTGATTTTTATCAATAATCAAAAAAAATTAGCCAAACGACCAATAAAATTGGTCGTTTGGCTGGTGATTATAAAATAAAGCGACTCAAGTCTTCATTCTCAATCAGAGCACCAAGGTACTTATTAACATAAGCTTGATCAACCACGACATGATCGCCGCTGCGATCAGAGGCATGGTACGATACTTCTTCCATTAAGCGTTCAAGCACAGTGTGAAGGCGACGGGCACCAATATTTTCAGTGCGCTCGTTTACTTGCCATGCTGCTTCTGCGATGCGTTTAATACCATCTTCGGTAAATTCAACCGTTACGCCTTCAGTCGCTAACAGCGCTTTATGCTGCTCGGTTAACGAGGCGTTAGGCTCGGTTAGGATCCGAATAAAATCATTACTCGTTAATGCGCTTAACTCAACACGGATCGGTAGTCGGCCTTGCAACTCTGGAATTAAGTCAGAAGGTTTTGATACCTGGAAAGCGCCCGAAGTAATAAACAAAATATGATCGGTTTTAATCATGCCATGTTTGGTTGAAACCGTGCAGCCTTCGATGAGCGGTAGTAAGTCACGTTGAACACCTTCGCGTGATACATCAGGGCCCGAGGCTTCACCACGTTTACAAATTTTGTCAATTTCATCAATAAACACGATGCCATTTTGCTCGGCTAACTCGATTGCTTGTTCTTTGAGGTCGTCTTGATTAACTAATTTGGCCGCTTCTTCTTCCTGCACCACTTTTAGTGCTTCTTTAATCGTAAGCTTACGTTTTTTGGTCGGGGTATTCGACATGCTTTGGAACATACCCTGCAACTGATTCGTCATCTCTTCCATGCCTGGAGGCGCCATGATTTCAACACCAACCTGAGGAGCCGCGACATTAAGTTCAATTTCTTTGTCGTCTAGCTGACCTTCACGTAATTTTTTACGGAAGATTTGGCGAGTTTTGCTGTCAGTGGTTGGTGCATCATCAAAACCGGTTTGCGCGGGTGGCAACAACGCATCTAAAATACGTTCTTCGGCGGCTTCTTCAGCGGCAAATTTCACTTTCTTTATTTGCTGCTCGCGGACGATTTTTAAAGAAACATCGGCCAAATCACGAATAATTTGGTCTACTTCTTTACCAACATAACCCACTTCGGTGAATTTGGTCGCTTCGACCTTGATAAATGGGGCATTGGCCAGTTTAGCGAGGCGACGGGCTATTTCAGTTTTACCGACACCTGTCGGCCCAATCATTAAGATGTTTTTCGGGGTAACTTCCTGACGTAGTTCATCATTAAGTTGCATCCGGCGCCAGCGATTACGCAGCGCAATCGCGACGGCACGTTTAGCGTCTTGTTGACCAATAATGTGGGCATCTAATTCAGAAACGATTTCTCTTGGGGTCATTTGTGACATGCTATTTTTCCTTATCCGATGCATCTAGGGTTTCAACAGTATGGTAGCCATTGGTGAACACACAGATATTACCAGCAATAGTTAATGCTTTGGTGGCCACTTCGTGGGCATCTAAATCGGTATTTTCAAGCAAGGCTGTCGCCGCGGCCTGAGCAAAGGGGCCGCCAGAACCAATCGCGATAAGATCGTTCTCAGGCTGGATAACGTCACCGTTGCCAGTGATGATAAGAGAGGCAGTTTCATCAGCAACGGCCAGTAATGCTTCTAATTTACGTAAGCCACGGTCGCTGCGCCAGTCTTTAGCCAGCTCAACCGCTGCTTTGGTGAGGTGGCCTTGATGCATTTCTAATTTGGCTTCAAAGCGTTCGAATAAAGTAAAAGCATCGGCGGTGCCGCCAGCAAATCCTGCCAGTACTTTATTGTGATATAAGCGTCGTACTTTTTTGGCGTTACCTTTCATTACGGTATTGCCTAATGAAACTTGGCCATCGCCAGCGATAACAACCTTACCGTTACGGCGTACAGAAACAATAGTGGTCATGGTTTATCCCTTTGTGACATGGGTCTAAAACCCGAAGTAATTGATAAAGAATAGATGGGGCTTAACTTTGTTATTTCAAGGGGACTAGGCATAACCCGAGGTTACGCCTTAGTGGTGTTAGCCTTGCCAAAAATAAATTTGGCAACCGTTAATACGCGCGCGTTGCATGCGGTGACGGGCTGCTTCGGCATTGCGCCGGGTCTTAAATGGACCTAAATAGACCTGGTACCAATCGCTACTGCTACCTTGAACTTTTTTGATGTGGGACTCAAAGCCTTGGAAAGCAATTTTTGCTTTAAGGCCATCGGCCTGTCCCAATGATTTGTAGCTGGCGCATTGTAATCTAAACTGTTGATTGCTAATTATTTTCTTGGGTACGTCAACCACCACTTCTTTGTCTTTTAACCGCTCTATATATTGCCATTTTTGTTGCGGCGCTTGCGGCAATGCTGCTGGTTTAGGGCTAGGTTTAGGATTGGCTGTTGGGGCTACAGGCGCTTGAACTTGGTCTGCTTTACCGCCGATAGCAAACAAAAAATAACTAAAACCGGCGATCGCTAGCAGTACCAGTACGAGCATAACCCACAGTCCGGTACGGCTTGCAGGCGCTGGCGGCGGAGTCGCTTTGCCCCGGCGCGTGTTTTTTTTATTCGCAGGGGCGCGCGGCTTACCTTTTTTAGCGTAATCCGCCATTTATTACATCCGCTCCAGCGTTTTGATCCCCAGCAATGATAAACCTTGCTGCAAGGTTTTTGCCGTTAGCGCGGCCAATTTTAGTCGGCTATTTTTAACGGCTTGATCTTCAGCGATAAGGATCGGGCATGCTTCATAAAAGCTTGAGAACGCGCCGGCCAATTCAAACAAATAACTACACATTACATGCGGTAAACCTTTAGCGGCCACATTGTTAACAGCATCGTTAAACTGCATTAGCTTGTTGCCCAAGGCTTTCTCTTGTTCGCTATTAAGGCTGATCTCACCTTCAAGTGCGTCTGCAGCGACACCGGCTTTGGCAAAGATGCTTGATACACGCGTATAAGCATAAAGCAGATAAGGAGCAGTATTGCCTTCAAAGCTCAGCATGCTATCGAAACTAAAGGTGTAATCACTGGTTCGAGTTTTTGATAAATCGGCATATTTCACCGCTGAGATACCAACTACATCACCAATGCTTTTTAGTTCAGACTCGCTCATGTCAGGATTTTTTTGCTTAACCAAGTCATAAGCGCGTTGCTGAGACTCAATCAGTAAATCGGCTAGCTTAGCCACTTCGCCAGAACGGGTTTTAAACGGTTTACCATCTTCACCCATCACTGTGCCAAAGGCCATATGCTCTAAGGACATCGCTTCGCTGGCAAAGCCGGCTTTTTTAGCGAGGGTAAAAATTTGTTGGAAGTGTAAACTTTGGCGCGCATCTACAAAATACAATACTCTGTCGGCATTTAAGATGTTGTTACGATATTTTACCGCGGCTAAATCTGTCGTGGCATACAAGAAACCACCACCGGTTTTTTGGACGATAATCGGTAATGGCTCGCCGTCTTTACCTTTAAATTGGTCAAGGAATACACATTGGGCGCCATTGTCTTCTACTAACAGGCCTTGCTCGTTAAGTTCGTTAATGACGTTTTGTAAATCATCGTTATACGAGCTCTCTGCTTTGACGTCTTCACGGGTTAGGCTGACACCTAACATCTCGTACGCTGCTTGACAGTGGGTTAACGAAATATCGATAAACTGCTGCCATAGCTCCTTACACTTGCTATCGCCTGATTGCAGCAATACCACTAACTCACGGGCTCGAGTTGAGAATGAAGGATCATCATCGAAACATTGTTTAGCGGCGCGATAGAATTTTTCGAGGTTGTGCAGTTCCATCGAAATTTCACCACCTTGCTGTTGCAAGCGCTCCATGTAGGTTAGTAGCATTCCAAACTGGGTGCCCCAATCGCCAACGTGGTTTTGGCGAATAACTTTATGGCCTAAAAATTCTAACGTCCGTACGACACTATCGCCGATAATCGCTGAACGTAAATGGCCAACATGCATTTCTTTGGCAAGGTTAGGCGCGCTGTAATCGACCACGATAGTTTGAGCGGCGCTAGTCTTAGTGACATTTAAAGCGCTATCATGGTACGCGGCTTCGAGCTGCTCGGTTAGGGCATTGTCGGCAACAAAAAAGTTAATAAAACCAGGGCCTGCAATTTCAGTTTTTTCAATCACTGCTGATTGCGGTAAATATTGGCAAATTAACTGGGCTAATTCACGCGGATTTTTACCGGCCGGCTTAGCGGTCATTAACGCTAGATTGGTCGCGAAATCACCGTGAGACTTATCCTTGGTTCGATCTACCTGAATTCTAGGTGCGGCATCGGCAGGCAAAATCCCTTGCTGCTTCAAAATTGCGACAGTTTGTTCAAGTAATTGTTGGATATTCTCTTTCATCAGGTTGATTCACCACTAGCTAGATTAAATAGAGTTGACCAAGAAACCTTGGTCAGGCTGCATTCAAGTCTACCCCAAATAGGTTTCAGGCTCTAGCTAGCAAGGACGCAAAAATCGAAAATAACCCCGTCCTTTTCAGTTATTTTGATTATTTGTGCTAAACCATGTCCGTTGGATCGATATCGAGTGACCAGCGAACATTTCGATTCGATTTTGTTTTGGCTAATTGTGCGGTTAATACGACAAAAAACTTATGTAATTGACTGCGTGTTGACGACTCAAAAATCACTTGCCAGCGAAAACGGCCAGCACGGCGTTCCATCGGTGCCGGCATCGGACCAATTTGACGAACCGGATTTTCTTTACTGCTTAATTGACGTAACAAATTATTGCTGTGCTGATTAAGCTCGTTAACAAATTGATTGATATGACTAAGATCGTGCGACTCAATTCGGATTAAGCCCATATGCCAAAAGGGGGGCAGTTGGGCGGCTCGCCGTTCCGCTAAGGCCGACTCGGTAAAGGGCAGGTAACCTTCACGGCTTAGACGTTGTAACAGCTGATGCTCGGGATGATGCGATTGCAACACTACTTGTCCCGGTTTGCTGGCACGTCCTGCTCTGCCTGCAACTTGTAAATAGAGTTGTGCGAGTTTTTCATTGGCGCGAAAGTCAGCGCTAAACAACGCGCCATCGACGTCGAGCAGGGCGACTAGCGTGACATTGGGAAAATGGTGCCCCTTGGCCAGCATTTGGGTGCCAATTAATATTTGGTAGTCATTGTTATTAATGCCGGCAATCGACTCATTCAGTGCGCCCTTGCGTCGGGTGCTGTCGCGATCGATCCTGACGGTTTTAAAATCAGGGAATAACTCGTTAAGGGTTATCTCCAATTGCTCGGTGCCAACACCAGCAGTGACTAACTGGGTGCTACCACAGTCAGGGCATTGTCTGGGAATTGGGTGCTGCGATCCACAATGATGGCATTGAATATATTGATAGCGTTGGTGCACCGTATAATGGGCGTCGCAACGTTGGCAGTCACCAAGCCAGCCGCATTCGTGGCATAACAAGGCTGGTGCGTAACCGCGTCGGTTCAAAAACAGCATCACTTGGTTGCCCCGGGTCAAGTGATGACGTAATAGTTCAAGCAGTTGTGGAGACATGCCGCTTTGCAAGGGCACACCTTTGATATCAATAATTTGGTGGCTTGCTTCGCTGGCATTGGCGGCACGTTTAGTTAGTGTTAGTAATTGATACTTACCAGACTTGGCATTTTGTAAGGTTTCAAGCGAGGGGGTTGCGCTGCCGAGAATTAATGGAATGTTTTCCAGGCGCGATCGTACCGCGGCCAAGTCTCGGGCGTGATATCTAAAGGTGTCTTGTTGCTTAAAGGAGCTGTCGTGTTCTTCATCAACAATGATAATACCAGGCTTAAGCATTGGGGTGAAAATGGCAGAGCGAGTACCAATAATGATCGCTGCTTGACCGCTATTCGCCTTGAGCCAACCGTCTAACCGCTCTTTATCATTAAGACCTGAATGTAAAAAGACAATCGGTACATTAAAGCGTTGCTGAAATCGATGCAGGGTTTGCGGGGTTAAACCAATTTCGGGCACTAAAATAAGCGCCTGTTTACCTTGTTCGATCACACGCTCAATAGCTTGCAGATAAACTTCGGTTTTACCGCTGCCGGTAATGCCCAATAATAAGCTGATATTAAACTGCGCTTGTTGATTGAGCGCGGCAACACAAATCGCTTGTTCGGGGTTTAAACTGTGGCGATCGTCTGTATTAATGTCAGTTGCGGACCAAGCACAAGGGGCTGGTAGTGGTTGGCTTACTTGTTCAATCAGTTCTTTTTGAAGCAAGGCTTTTTGAGTTGCTGCGCTAATGTCGAGCTGACGTAAGCACGCTGTTGATAGTAACGGCGTTGCTTTGATTAATGCTAAGGCTTGGCTTTGTTTTTTCGCTCGGCCTAAATCGACATCTTGTTGACCTTGAGCGGTGGTTTGCCAAACTTGCGGTGGAACCAGCGTAGCAGGCTCGCCTTTACGTAACAAACTCGGCATTGCTTGGTGATATATTTCGCCCAATGAGTAAAGGTAATAATCACTGGCCCAGCTTAGTAGCCGGCGAATGCTGGTTGGTTGCAATGCAGTTTGATCGAGGCTTTCACTGATCGTTTTCAGTTTCGCTAAATTAACCTCACTTTGTTCGGGGTGGGCGGTGACTAACCCTATAAGTTGACGACTACCAAAAGGCACAACAACCCGGCTGCCGATAGCTGGCAATGAAAGGTCGTTAGGGCACAGGTAGCTAAATTGTTGGCGTAAGGGGATTGGCAGTGCAACTTCAACTAATTTGGCGTCGGACATGGGTTCCAGCGTGGTAATAACATAATTGCAATTAGTGTAATCTGACTGTCGCTTAATTAGAAGCGCTACTTGAGCCATTTGAGTCGCGGACAATATTCTATCCGTGATCTTAAGCAGTTTGTTGCTGCCGAAAATACTAGCAAGTTAATAAGTATTGACTTATAATTCGCGCCCTATTTTATGTTTATTAACTTCGTATGGTGTCTGACTTAGGGTTTGATAGCGATGCGAACTATTTTGAGGTTTTATTATGAAGCAAGGTATTCACCCAGCATACACCGGAATCACAGCGACTTGTTCTTGTGGCAACGTAATCAACGTTGGTTCAACTGTTGGTAAAGATCTAGCACTTGACGTATGTGGAGAATGTCACCCATTCTATACTGGTAAGCAAAAAGAAGTTTCTTCAGGTGGCCGTGTAGATCGCTTTAACAAGCGTTTTGGCGCACTTGGTTCTAAGAAGTAATTCTTCTTTAAACCTTTAATGTATTGAATTTTTATTTTATACATTAATAGTTTAGCCAGATAAAAAAGACACCCTAGGGTGTCTTTTTTTATGTTCAGGATGAACGGTATGTCGTGGTGCAATGGACTGCAAGGAGCGACGATGTTCAGGATGAACGGTCAATCTTGATGCTCCTCGGTAACTGCTCCTGCGTTACTCTAATCACGAGCATCCATGCTCAGGTGCAAAGATTAAGTACATGCATCCCTGCATGCAATGTCGTGATGCAATGGCAGGAAATCAGTTCCAGACATTTAAGTACCACCATCCTTGGCGGTAATGGCAAAGGGCGACGATATTCATCCTGTCACTACTTAGCTGGGCTTAATAGTAAGAATGATCACCTGATTGGTGTTCAGTCATGTCTTTTACAGCAGTTAACTCGCTAGCAAAAATTTCAAGCATCTCTTTTTCAATGCCTTCTTTTAATGTCACATCAACCATTGAACAGCCATTACAACCGCCACCAAATTGCAATACGGCAATACCGTCATCGGTAATTTCCATTAAAGTAACCTGACCGCCATGACTGGCTAGTTTAGGGTTGATTTCAGATTGAATGAAGTAATCAACTCGGTCGACTAATGGTGCATCTTCACTGACTTGACGCATTTTTGCATTTGGCGCTTTTAGCGTAAGCTGTGAGCCCATTTTGTCAGTAACGTAATCGATAGAAGCTTCGTCAAGAAATGGCACGCTTTGGGCGTCGACCACCGCTGAGAAACCTGTGTATTCAAATTTTTTGTCGGTATCTTCAAGTGCTTCTGGTGGGCAGTAAGAAACACCACATTCGGCATTCTGCGTACCAGGGTTAACCACAAATACGCGAATAGCGGTATTTTCAGGCTGGTTACTGAGAAGTTCACAAAAATGAACTTGCGCGGTGTCGGAAATTGTAATCATTGAAAGCCTCTGGACTATTGCTGCTTATTTATTCTATTAATCTTGACCTTATTGGTCAGGTTATATCCATTCTATCGTTAATTTTATCGCAACGACAGCGAATTTGATCTTAATCTCCAAATCCAAGGCTGCTGTTATATTAGGGTTCTGGCGATGCACCAGTACTGGATATCTATCGGCTGATGCTTGGTAATCGTGTTTGCTAATTCGTTCATCGTGGCGCCTGTCGTATAGACATCGTCAACTAACGCAATGTTATCAACGGCTAAAGTAGCGGGGAAACTAAATGCGCCGTCTAAATTGTGACGACGTTGCTTGGCATTTAATTGGGCTTGTGCTGGGGTAGCGATCACTCGTTGGCACGGAGTAGCAACGGCAATGTTAAGTAACTGGCCTAAGTGATTGGCAATTAACTCTGCTTGATTAAAGCCACGGCTTAACAAACGCCAACGGTGCAGCGGCACCGGAATTAATAATTCGGGTTTGTTAATATAACCTTGACTGATACTGTGCTCAACCCGTCGGCTCAGATGACGGGCCAATTCAAATGCAGCTTGGCTATTGCCGCGATATTTTAAGGCGGATATCAACTCCTTAAGTGGCGATAAATAATCGCTAGCGGTGAGCAGCGGATGCAGTGGCGGCTGATGTAGGCAGGTGCCACATAAAGCACTGTCGCTAGCTAGTGTGCTGGCGCAGCCTAAACAGAGAAAAGGTGGATAAGGCAAATCAGTTCGGCAGCAATTACACAAATGCTGGTGATAAGCTTGGGTTTGTTGAAAACATAACAGGCAGCGGTGGGGTAATTGCTGGCGCAACTTAGCGAGCGGCTGGGTTACCCATTGGCGTGACCATGATGTTAAACTGATATTATTAATTTTCATGTGAGCTAAGTGTAGCAAATGACTAAATCGACCCCGATCCTTGATGACTTATCAAATGCGGCCGCAGTAACGGCTATCGCAACTCACCTTAATAGCACCCCACTGCATGTTGAAGTGGTGGGGCAAGGGCCGGCGATAGTTCTGATCCATGGTTGGGGCCTTAATGGCGGAGTTTGGCACCAGGTTGTTGACAAACTTGCACTCGATTATCGGGTTTATACCATAGATTTGCCGGGCTTTGGTTTAAGCGAACAGCCGCTGGTCAGTGCTGAATTGGCCGACTGGGTCGACTTAGCCGTTGCAGCTATCGACGAGCCTGCTGTATGGCTAGGCTGGTCGCTGGGTGGTTTGGTCGCAACTCAAGCCGCGCTAACTTATCCTGAGCGCGTGACTAAGTTAATTACTGTTGCTAGTTCGCCTCATTTTGTCGCGCAAGCTAATTGGCCTGGAATTGCCGCTGACGTGTTAGCGACGTTCGAGCAGCAATTAGCCGATGATTTTTCAGCAACGCTAGATCGCTTTTTGGCGATTCAAGCCATGGGCAGTGTGTCGGCACGCCAAGATATTAAAGCGCTGCATCAAGTATTAAAACAGCGGCCGTTACCTGATCCGCGTGCACTGAAAGTGGGGCTGAATTTATTAGCAACTGTCGACTTGCGCCAGCAGTTGGTTGAAGTAAAGCAGCCATTTTTACGGCTGTATGGTCGGCTTGATTCGTTAGTGAGTTCGCGGGCAGTTAAGAAAATTGATTTGTTAGTACCTAGCAGTGATAAGTTTGTTTTTGGCAAGGCGTCACATGCGCCCTTTATTACCGACCTCGAGTTATTTATTGAGCAGCTTAATGGCTTTATCTGTACTGCTTAAAATTTGGTATGTTACGGTAGTTATTCTTAAGGATTTTGTGCATATAACAACCAGATTTCGCTGTTTTTGATAAAGGGGATGGTATGAAATGCAGTAACAAACATAGTTGCGCTAAGGACTGCGACGCAAAGGTCGCGGTGCAGTTATCTAGTTGGCTTGAACAAGGCATTAGCATTGCGCTGAAAAATAGCAATGTGCCTGCAGATTTGACCGATAAGTTAAGTCAATTAATCAGCAATGAACTCGACGCTTGTCAAGCCTGTGAAATTGTCCTACAGCAAGTTGCCACCGATAAAGCCGCTAATATAGCAACCCAGCGCCCCAAGGGGCGCGTTTTTGATCGGGCAATGGTTCATATGCTCGAGCTATTTTATGCCTCGGTGTTGGCCCGATCTAAAAACGGCGATAAATTAATGAGAGCGGCACCAGACTTTTTTAATATTGTGCCGCGCGGTGAATGTCTCGATCTCTTTCTACAAATGATCAAACGCCAATGCATCGGTCAATCAGAAGTCACTATTTATACCCAGCGGCTAGAGTCAATTTTACGGCCATATACCGAGCAAGGGCGGGTATCATGGGAGCAAGTTTACCTTGATGGCGATTTTGCGACCTTTTTGTTTGATCTATTTGGCTTGATCTTTACGCATATGAAAGCGGGTGAATATCCGGTGCCAGCACTTAATAATAGTTTAGCAGCCAAGCATAGTCCTCAACGGATCAATAACTTGCTAAAACATATGCTAGCCGTGTGGCAATTACAGCAACAGCAAGATCAAACACAGTAAGAAAAATGGCGATTAGAACAACCTATTTTTAGTAAAAAAGACTACTATTTAGTTGTGGTTTGTATAATAATTGAACTGTTATGGTGTTTGTAAATCAACGGAGGCATCTATGGAAATTCAATCGGCGTTTAATGCTGGAATTGCAGGTTATCAACAAGCGACCGAGCTTGCGACCGAAAGCGCGACCAATATCGCTAATCGTTCAAGCAATAACGCTAGCACTGCGGATACCGAGCAAGCGGCACAGTCTGTCAGTCAGCTTGATTCCAGGCCAAAAACCTCTGCGACCGAAGATATTGTTAATTTACGTGTAGCTGAGCATCAAGCGCTCGCGTCGGCTACGGTTATTTCAACCGCAGATGAAGTGGTTGGCAGTTTAATCGATACTCGCGTTTAATATTGTAATAAAGTTATGAATATAACGACCAATTATCCCAATGTTAGCTTAGTTACTACTAATCCTGCGACCGACCGTGTTGTACAAGATAACGCGGTTCGGCCGATCATTCCGCCTACTGGCGCGGTAGAGCCCAGCCTAAAAGAGCAAGCAACGGCTTCGCAGCATGACGCTAGTCGTCAACAGCCAGCTATTGTAACTAATCCCACTTACGATCTGCCGACGGTGATGACACCGGAAGAAATTGAGCGAGAGAAAGAGCAGCAAGGTAATCAGCAGGGCTCGCAACAAGATCCTGAGAATAAAGAACAGGCCGAAGAAAACCCGCCAACCACTCCAGACGAAGCTAATGAACCCAGTGGTCGCTATAGCGAATCTGAACAGCATAAAATAACAGAATTGGCTCAGCGTGACGCGGTAGTGGTGGCTCATGAAATGGCGCACTCAGCAACCGGTGGTCAATATGCGGGCGCTCCAAATTACAGTTATGAAACTGGCCCTGATGGCGGTAAATATGCCGTATCAGGCGAGGTGTCAATAGATACATCAGTAGTGGCTAACGATCCGCAAGCGACCTTAAGAAAAGCTCGTCAAATAAAGGCCGCCGCTTTAGCGCCAGCTGAGCCATCAAGCCAAGATCGCCGGGTGGCGATGAAGGCTGATCAGATGGCCCAACAAGCCCGTCAGGACATACTGGCCGCCGGGCGTGATGAAACTGAAGATGGATATCGGCCGTTACATCAAATTGAATCAGACAGCTTTAACCGCCGAATTAATCTGTCGCAAGATCCGGAATTTCAAGCAACCCTAAAAAGACGGTCTAGTCATATCGATGCCTTTTACAACCAAGCATCACAACCCTTAAATGCCAGTTCTTTATCACAACAAATTTAATGCTTATCCAAACTCAGGTTAACTAACTGCCTTTTTTAGCGCGTGAAAATGCATCGGCAAAACCACTATTATGCGCAGGTTGCTGCGGCTTGTTTGTTGGTTTTTTTGCACGGCTGCAACTTTTTCTTTTTCTGATGCTGATGCGGTAAGTTGCATGGTTAAGGCGATTCTTTTTCGCTGACAATCGACTTCGAGCACTTTGACCTTAACAATTTGCCCGGTTTTAACCACGGTTCGGGGATCACTGACAAAACGATCGCTTAACGCTGAGATATGTACTAAGCCGTCTTGGTGAACCCCAATATCGACAAAAGCGCCAAAGTTGGTGACATTGGTAATAATGCCTTCAAGGATCATTGCTGGCTGTAAGTCTTTTATCGACTCAATGCCTTCTTTAAAGCTGGCGGTGGTAAATTCAGGGCGGGGGTCACGCGCTGGTTTGTCGAGCTCTTCAATTATATCTTCAATGGTCGGCAAGCCAAATTGCTGATCAGTAAATTGGGCCGGACTGAGCTGGGCTAATTTATGACTATTGCCAATCAGTTGTCCGACGCTTTGATCTAAGCTGGTGGCCATCGCTTTAACTACAGCATAAGCCTCGGGATGAACCGATGAGTTGTCGAGTGGATTTTTGCCTTGGTTGATCCGTAAAAAACCGGCAGCCTGCTGATAAGCTTTAGGGCCGAGCCGTGTCACTTTGAGTAACTGTTGGCGGCTGGTGAAACGTCCGTGGGTTTCACGATACTCAATGATGTTAGCCGCGAGCGTTTTGTTAAGGCCACTGATGTGACATAACAACGGTGCTGATGCCATATTTAAATCAACCCCAACCGCATTAACACAGTCTTCAACGACTTCATCTAAACGCTGTGATAGTTGCGTTTGGTTGACGTCGTGCTGGTATTGACCAACGCCAATGGCTTTGGGTTCAATCTTAACCAACTCAGCTAAAGGATCTTGCAGTCGCCGCGCAATAGAAACTGCGCCACGCAAGGAGACATCCATTTGTGGAAATTCCAAGGCGGCCAATTCAGAGGCGGAATACACAGAAGCGCCCGCTTCACTGACCATTAGGCTAGTGCAAGTAAAATCTGGATGCTCCTTTTTACATTGCAGCACTAACTTTTCAGTTTCGCGTGAGCCAGTGCCGTTGCCAATGCTAATCAAACTAACTCGGTGCTGTTTAACTAATTTAACCAGTGTGGTCATCGATTGTTGCCATTGATTGCGTGGCGGGTGCGGGTAAATGGTGTCGGTGGCCAGTACTTTACCCGTACCATCGACAATCGCGACCTTAACACCGGTTCGAATGCCGGGATCTAAGCCGATGGTAATATGTTCTCCGGCCGGTGCTGCGAGCAATAAGTCACTAAGGTTAGTGGCGAATACTTCAATCGCTTGCTGATCGGCTTGCTCTCGGACTTTCGCCAGCAACTCATTTTCGATGCTAGGGTAAATACGGGTTTTCCAGCATTGGGTCGCCGCATCGATTAACCAGTCATCGGCCGCTCGACCTTGGTTATTAATGTTAAACTTTTTTAAAATAGCATGAAGGCAACGATTGCCTTGCTGGTGGGGATCACAATTGAGAGTGAGCTGGAGCACCCCATCATTACGGCCGCGTAACATTGCTAAAGCCCGGTGCGACGGTACTCTTTTTAGCGGCTCGCTATAACTGAGATAATTACGGTACTTGTCGACCAATTGAGTGGCCAGCGGCGGGGTCTTTTTGCGCGCGGCTTTGGACTCTAATTGACTATTGTGCCAAACGTAATCTCTGATCTGGACCATTAATTGTGGCTCGCTGGCGAAGCGGTCAATTAATATGGCCGTTGCACCGTCAAGTGCTTGAGCTGCGCTGGTAATTGCTTGGGCGGGATTAATAAATAACTTGGCCTGCTGCAGCGGTGATGTCTGTGGCGCAGCCAACAGCTTATTTGCTAATGGCTCGAGGCCTGCCGCGATAGCAATTTGGCCTTTGGTTTGACGTTTCGACTTAAACGGCCGGTAGAGGTCTTCCAATTGTGTTTTATTGTCGAGTTGATTAATTTGTCGCTCAAGCGCCGGGGTTAATTTACGGAGTTCACTAATAGTATTTATTACGGTGAGCTTGCGCTCGGCCAAGGCGCGTAAATAACTTAAGCGTTTAGCCAGCAGACGTAGTTGGGTATCGTCTAAGCCATTGGTTGCTTCTTTACGATAACGGGCGATAAAAGGCACGGTTGCGCCTCCGTCTAATAGGTTGATCGCCGTTTTAATGTGAGTGGGATCAACCGCTAATTCACTGGCTAGGGCATTGACTATTAATGACATTGGTAACTCGCGACAATTTTTATTGGCGATCAGTATACCTAATAAAATTCGATTGTATTAGAATCAGCCTAAGTTAGACTTGAAAACAAATAATATGAAAACAAATTTAGTGACGCTAGGCGGTTGGAATAAGCTTGATCAAGAGTTGAAATACTTGTGGAAAATTAAACGCCCTGAAGTGACTCGGGCGGTTTCAGAGGCTGCAGCCTTGGGCGACCGCAGTGAAAATGCCGAGTATAAAGAAGGCAAACGAGAATTGCGTTCTATTGACCGACGCTTGCGTTTTTTGATGAAGCGACTCGATGAGTTAACCATTGTTCATTACGCCCCATCGCAAGAGGGAAAAGTTTATTTCGGTGCTTATGTCGAAATAGAAGATGAGCAAGAGCAAGCCGTGACGTACCGGATTGTTGGGCCTGATGAAATCGATGTCGCTAACCAACACATTACGATTGATTCGCCGGTGGCTCGTGCGCTTATCGGCAAGGAAGTTGATGACGAAGTGGTCGTAAAGACGCCTAGTGGTGATAAGTTATGGTATATCAACGCTATTCGTTATGATCGTTAATCGTAAATTACTCAATGATAGATTTTACCTATGGTTAAGATAGTAATTTCCGGTTAGTGCAAATGGCAATTAGTGTCCATACTGGTGAAACCAACTTAAGCAATATTAATTCATTACGGAGTGCAGATTATGCTAGCAGACAAATCAGGTCAGACAGTACCAGCGGTTACCTTTAAAACCAGAGCCAATGATCAATGGTTAGACATTACAACTGATCAGCTTTTTGCCAATAAAACCGTGGTGGTTTTTTCTTTGCCTGGCGCATTTACCCCAACATGTTCATCAACTCACTTACCGCGTTATAACGAACTGTCGGCTGTTTTTAAGGCCAATGGCGTTGATGAAATTGTCTGTATCTCTGTTAACGATACCTTTGTGATGAACGCTTGGTTGGCCGATCAAGAAGCTGACAATATTACCGTAATCCCCGATGGCAATGGTGAGTTTAGCCAAGGCATGGGCATGTTAGTCGACAAACAGGATATTGGCTTTGGCAAACGCAGCTGGCGCTATTCAATGTTGGTGAAAAATGGGGTGATTGAGAAAATGTTCATTGAACCTGATTTGCCTGGCGACCCGTTTGAAGTATCAGATGCCGACACTATGCTCAGCTATATTAATCAAGACGCGGTTGCCCCAGTTGATATTAGCTTGTTTACTAAAGCCGGCTGTCCGCATTGCGCCAGAGCCAAGCAATTATTACGCGATAAGCAGTTAAGCTTTGAAGAAGTAGTAATTGGGCAAGACGCAAGCTTGTTGTCATTGCGAGCTATTAGTGGCAGCAGCACCGTGCCGCAAATATTTATCAGTGGTCAACTCATTGGTGGCGCCGACGAACTCGAACAGCACTTTTCTTAAATAGGCTTAAATAAAATTTCAGCCAAAAATGTTGCAGGTTTTATAGCGGCTTAAAACTCTATTTACGGCGTTGCGCTCAATCACAATAGCCAGCTATTGCTCAATCGCGCGCCTTGTACATAGAATTTTACTCACACCACAAACTCCTGAATTTCCAATGGTCACGGGTATAATTAGCTTAAACATTAGGCTAATTAAGTAGTAATAAATTCAAATAGGTGTTTTAATTCACCCTACTGGTCTGGCCAATAGAGTGCATTATGAGCAATCGAGTTGAAATTGAATACCAAGAACACATCGCCATTGTCAGTCTTAACCGACCTGACAAATATAACGCCCTCGACATGGCGATGTTCGATGCTATTACCAAGACGATAGCTGAACTTAAAGCTAACCGCAGTATCCGTGCGGTGATCCTCAAAGGGCAGGGCAAAGGTTTTTGTGCTGGGCTTGATATGGCCTCGGTGATGAAAAATCCGCTCAATGTCCATACTCTGTTAAAAAAGACAGATAATTCCCCGTCAAACCTTGCGCAAGATGTTGGCTATTTATGGCGTTCATTGCCAATGCCGGTGATTGCGGTTGTTCATGGTTCGTGTTTTGGCGGCGGCCTGCAAATTGCTTTGGGCGCTGACTTTCGTTATTCATCGCCCGATTGTCGATTCTCAATTATGGAAGCTAAATGGGGCCTGATCCCAGACATGAGTTTGGCCGTAACCTTACGTGAGTTAACTCGGATTGATATTGCCAAAGAGCTGACGATGACCGGGCGAATATTCGACGCCAGTGAGGCATTATCGTACGGCTTGGTCACTAAGGTTTGTGATGATCCTTATGCGCAAGCATTAGAGTTTGCTCAGCAGCTAACTCAGCGTTCACCCGACGCGGTGATGTACGCAAAAAAGCTATTAAACGACAGCTGGGTTAGTGATGATCGGACGGCGCTTGATTACGAAACGCGTTATCAAAAAAAGTTACTGGGCCGCTGGAATCATTTGGTCGCGATCAGTAAAAACTTCTTTAAGAGTCCATTACAGTTTAAGGACCGCGCTTAAGCTGATTTGGGGTGAATATATCACCCCAAACCTTTAATTATAGTAGGGCTTAAGTCGCTTCATTAACGCTGGTGGCTTTATCAACCAAGTAAATAATCGATTGATAATCAATGCCCGCATGGTGTGACAGGCCTATTTCACAAGTTCGGCTGTTGCTATAACCGTTGCTGCAACCCGCAGGAACCTGGGCTTTTAACGTGGCGAGCGCACTGGCATTAAGCTCGGGCGTGGTAAAACCTTTATCACCAGCAAATCCACAACAACCAATGTTCTCTGGCACCACCACATCACTTGAGCAGCGTTCGGCTAAATTAACCATTTGCTGATGCAGACCCATCCGTTGACTTGAACAGGTCACATGCAACATCACCGTTTCATCAACCGGGGTAAATGTTAGATACGGGCTGAGGATCTCGTTAATAAAACCTACTGGTTCATAGATCTTTAGGGCCGAAGCCGCCGCGGGATCCTCAAGCATCATCGACTTGCAGGGGCTGGTATCAAATAAAATAGGGTACTCGCCGTTATTACTAAGATTAAGTAGCTGCTGAGTCAAAGAGTGACGTTTGGCGTCCGCTTGTTCAAACAGGCCTTTGCTATTAAACGGCATGCCGCAACACTGACCAGAGAAGTCGGGGCGGATAACTTCAAATCCTGCTTTTTTCAATAATTGATAAGTGACCTCTGGCAAAGAGCGTTGCTCTGCGGCAATAACCGCTGGCCCCATATTGCGACTGGCGCAACTTGGCATGTAAACTACTTTTGGCGCTTGATTATTGTATTCAATTTTAATAGTTTTGTGTTTGGTTTTAGCTTTGGTTGGCGTATATGTTGTCCACAGCGGCAAACTATTATTGGTTAAATGGCGCAGGCTGCCCGTTATGCGAGTCATTAGTTTGTTGCCAAGCAGTTTATGACTCAGACCTGCGACAGTCAGTGCTATCCTACTAGCCGCTTCAATGCGGCTAAAGTTATTCGCAAGGCTGGTGGCGAGCGACTGGTGCTTGGCATTGTTTTGTGAGCGGATTTTACGGATAAGATCGCCGGTATTAATGCCAACTGGGCAGCGATCAGCACATAACCCGGTTGCAGCACAGGTCTCGACTCCTAAATAACTAAAATCTTGTTCTAGTTGATGTAACAGTTCAGGGTCTTGGTTGCTGCGACGCAAGCGTTGAATTTCACGGTAGCTGGTGATCCGTTGTCGCGGACTAAAACTGAGTTGATTAGACGGGCACACGGGTTCACAAAAGCCACACTCAATGCATTTGTCGACAATTTCATCGGCGGCGGGTAACGCTTTAAGGTGTTTGATATGCGCCTTAGGATCGTCATTAATAATGACCCCAGGATTAATCAGATTTTTGGGATCAAATAACAATTTAATCTGCTGCATTAGCTGATAACCTTGCTGTCCCCATTCCAGTTCAATAAATGGCGCCATGTTTCGACCCGTGCCATGTTCGGCTTTTAGTGAGCCTTGATACTCCACCGCAACTAAATGACAAACATCATCCATAAAATCTTGATAACGTTTTATTTCGATCTCAGTTGAGAAATCCTGAGTGAACACAAAGTGCAGATTACCTTCAAGGGCGTGGCCAAAAATAATCGCCTCATCGTAATGATATTTATCGAACAACTGTTGCAGGTCTTTAACCCCGGCCGCCAAGTGTTCAACGGGGAAGGCGACATCTTCAATGATAACAGTAGTGCCAGTTTCGCGCATGGCTCCAACGGCAGGGAACGTGCCTTTACGGATTGCCCACAATGCTGAATATTTCTCGGCATCACTGGTAAAGTCGATGCAATTAGTTTGTTCGAATTGCGCTAATATCTCAACTAACTCCGCGGTCTGGTTACTTAATAATTGTTGATTGGCAGCGCGGGTTTCAATTAATAGTGCGGCAACGTTACTGTCGAGTTGATTAATAAAATCAGGTAAGCCAGGCATTTGGCTAACCGAGGCCAGGGAGCGTCGATCAAGTAATTCAACCGCCGCAACATTGGCTTTTTTTAAGGCTTTGACCGCATTACAGGTTGTTTCGATATCCGGAAAAAATACCAGTGATGACGCCCGATGCTTGTGCTCAACAACGGTATGGTAGGTCACTGAGGAAATAAACCCTAAGGTGCCTTCTGAACCTATCATTAAATGGGCTAAGATATCGATCGGGTCTTCAAAATCGATTAACGAGTTAATCGCATAACCTGTGGTATTTTTAAGCCGATATTTGTGCTCAATTAATTGATGTAATTGTTGGTTGTTTTTTGTTTGCTGGGACAATTGGCTCAAACTAGCAAGTAGCGGGGCATGAGATATTTTAAATTGTTCTATGCTGGAACTATTACTTGTATCTAATATCGCGCCATCATTCAAAACAACCCGAATACTAGCAAGTGTATGGTAGCTATTTTGGGCGACGCCACAGCACATACCACTGGCATTGTTAGCTGCAATACCCGCTATTTTACAGGTATTGATCGACGCAGGATCGGGACCTATTTTTCGGCCGTAAGGCGCGAGGTATTTGTTGGCGTCACTGCCGATAACGCCAGGATCAAGCTTTATCTTAAGGCCTAAATCTAGGACCTGATGCTTACGCCAGCTATTAGTTAGCATAATTAAAATAGAGTCTGATTGCGCTTGTCCTGACAAGCTGGTGCCTGCGGCACGAAAAGTAACAGCGAGTTCTGCCGACTGCGCGGCGATAACGAGTTTTACTAACTCGACTTCATTATCTATTTGAACGACTAACTGTGGTGTTAGACGATAAAAGCTGGCGTCAGTACCGTAAGCTAAGCATTTAGCTAGGTTTGATATTACCCGCTCTTGCGGCAGAAATTCGGTGATTAGATTACTAAATTCTTGATATTTCTTCGCCAGCATACATACGCCTTCTTTAGATTGATTCAGGGCTACTATTTACAGCTCATTAATTGCGCTTAACCTTAACAAATTTATGGTCAAAACATAATGTCATCTTGGTCTGACAACTGCTCCCTAGTGACATTAGACTTTTTTTGGCAATAAATTAACGAGGGTTTAATTTATCGTTAAAAATATTGTTAATATATAGCCTGTAAATTAATTTATTATTTCATAAAACGGTGTAATTAATGTCGAATGCTAATGAACTCGCGTTATTTTCTATTGTGGTCGAGGCCAAATCATTTAATAAAGCAGCCAAAATTGCGGGTATTTCCACCCCAGCCCTGAGTAAAAAAATTACTAAATTAGAAAATGAGTTAGGGGTGCAGCTGCTGCACCGCACGACCCGACGTTTACACTTAACCGAAGCCGGAGCAATTCTTTACCAGCACGCTAAAGATATTCATCGTCAAGTAAATGATGCCGTGAGCGCTGTGAGTAATTTTAGTCAAGGCTTGAATGGGGTAATAAAAATGACTGTGCCGACTATTTCAGGCGAGTTGTTATTGTCTGAGGCGGTGGCACAGTTTAGTCAGCAGCATCCGAATTTAACCATAGATATGCGGCTTGAAAACCAATTTGTTGATTTAGTGAAAGAAGGGCTCGACTTGGCCATTAGGACCGGGGTGTTGGCTGATTCCAGTTTGATTGCTAAACCGCTGATGGAATCAAATTGGGTAGTGTGCTGCGCACCTAGTTACATCACGGCTAATGGTCAGCCACAAACTATTGACGATTTGGCTCAGTTTAACTGCCTTGCTTATGCTTATCAGGCCCAAGGGGCGTGTGATTGGCGTTTGAGAAAAAATGGCCAAGAGCATTCGGTTAGAATTTCAGGAAATTTTTCGACTAATAATGCGCAGGCGTTACGAAAAGCTGCATTGGCTGGGTGCGGTATCGTTTATGTGCCTCGTTGTTGCGTATATCAAGATTTGTGTAATGGTGATTTAATTGCGCTATTAACCGATTATAAACCACGTTCGTTAGGGATCTACGCTGTTTATCCTTATACTCGCCATCAGCCTGAGAAGGTCAGATTGTTGATTGAGCATATTGGTCGTGCCTACCAACAGCGGGCAGATTATTTTTAAGGATTATGAATTAGATGAACTATTTAGAAGTATTTCCCTATATTGCTTTGGTATGGGGGGTACTGGGGGTTGCCGTCGCTCTTAAAGGTGAGGCTGCTGGCACAGCTCAATATACGGTATTAACCAAATTATGGTTGGTGATCGCTTGGGCATATTTAGCCGCTTGTGTACCTATATTTCAAGAGAGCCAGCACTTTAGTGCGCAGATGACATTTTTCTATGCGGCTTTTGCGGCTATTCTGTCCTTGGAAGTGTGGATTATTTTTCTTGGCACCTTAATCGCAGTCGCTTTAGCAAAAAAAGCGCATGATCATGAGTTTTCGTCATTGATGCTGCAGTGGCACTTGCCGATTAAACGAGTGCTTAAGCCAATGTTGCAGGTATTAAGCGTGCTGCAGATAGTTAATGCGCTTTATTATGTGTTAAGTTTACCCGCATAATGCGTTCAATTTTACTTATAACTAATTGTAATTACTTACCATAATAGGTAATGATAAAGCGGACAAAAATTGGTTAAGATGTAACAAAGTAAATATGTACTGAGTCATCGATGATAAAGGATAGATAAATGATCAAACAGTTAGCGATTGTAGGTGGTACTCATGGCAATGAGTTCACTGGAATTTACCTGCTAAAGAAGTGGCAAGAAAATCTAGAACTAATCCAGCGTAGCAGCTTTGTTACTGAAACCTTGTTTGGTAACCCTCAGGCGCATCAAGAAAATAAACGTTATGTCGATAATGATCTTAACCGACGCTTTAACCGTGATGAATTAGCGCAGCCGGGTTTAACCAGTGTTGAAGAAGTAAGAGCTAAGGAAATAAATAAGTTGCTCGGGCCTAAGGGGGACGCGCGAGTTGATTTTATTATTGACCTGCATACGACCACGTCGAATATGGGACCGACCTTATTATTGACCGCTAAAGGTAAGTTTTATAATCAGCTGGCCGCTTACGTTAAAATGCACATGCCTGAATTGGTGATTTGTTGCGATGAAGATCATAAAACCAATGACGAGCATCATTTTCTTTCGAGCATTGCACCGATGAGTGTGATGGTTGAAGTGGGACCGGTACCACAATCGGTGATCCGCCATGATGTCTTTGATCAAAGTGAGAAAATGACCTCACTGATCCTTGATTTTATTGAGCTTGATAATACCGGGCGTTTACCTGAACTGCCTGAAACCGTTGACGCATATCGTTACCTTGAGTGCATCAATTTACCGCTGACCGAGTCTGGCGAACGTGCCGGCATGATCCATCGCGATATTCAAGATAAGGACTTTGCTGCCATTGCACCTGGCCAGCCGATTTTTGTCACTTTTGCCGGCGAAGAGGTTTGTTATCAGGGCGAACAAACGGTGTATGGATCTTTTATTAATGAAGCGGCTTATTATGACAATAATATTGCGATGTCATTGTTGGAAAAAATCAGCCTAAACTGCCGTTAATCAATAACTACACCGCATCATCTGCGCTAGTGCTAACTCTGCGCAGATGATGCTGGCGTTCGATAATCAAAACGAGGATAATGCCCCACTTAATTTTAGTGGTACAGTATTGGTGGATGGTAATGTCTAGTCAGTTTGATCTTCGTTTTGGTGGCACCAAGCGGCTTTATGGTGAACAGGCCGTAGCAAAGTTAGCACAAGCGCATGTTTGTGTTATCGGCATTGGTGGTGTTGGCTCATGGGCAGCAGAAGCCTTAGCACGCAGCGCGATAGGTGAAATCACCTTAATTGACTTAGACGATATTTGTGTTACCAATACTAATCGTCAGATCCACGCTACCGTCGATACTGTCGGCCAGTCAAAGGTTGAGGTAATGGCGCAGCGCATTAAGGCGATTAATCCTGAATGTGTGGTTAATCAAGTTG
The DNA here is from genome assembly GCA_013214945.1 of Gammaproteobacteria bacterium. NCBI lineage: Bacteria > Pseudomonadati > Pseudomonadota > Gammaproteobacteria > Gammaproteobacteria bacterium. Next base: position 7,301 of record JABSRT010000010.1, on the reverse strand, counting down.
AAGACTTTGTAGATCCTGACAATCTGGCACAATTAATTACTAAAGATTTTGATTATGTGATTGATGCAATCGATAGCATCAAGGCTAAAGTTGCCTTGTTAGCTTATTGCAAGCGCAACAAAATTAAGATTATTACTGTCGGCGGGGCCGGTGGTCAGCAAGATCCTACCAAAATTCAAGTGGCAGATTTAGCCAAAACATATCAAGACCCACTGGCAGCTAAAGTGCGAAATGAGTTACGCCGCTTTCATAACTTTACTAAAAATCCGAAACGTCGCTTTCAAATTGAATGTGTCTTTTCATCAGAGCAGTTGGTTTATCCGACCGCGAGTGGCGAAGTGTGCCAGCAAAAATCTCAAACTGATGGGCCAATGAAAATGGATTGTTCGTCAGGATTTGGTGCTGCCACCGTGGTGACGGCAACTTTTGGATTTGTTGCCGTAGCGCGGGTGATTAGTAAGTTAACTCAAGTTAAAGAGCCAACGAGCTAAGCACACGGCTGTAATAACCTAATCGCTTCTATAATTGCCTTAATGCCATTGCCACGAGAAGGGCTTAAATGGCTAAGCAAACCGAGTTGTTCGATAAATTCGACGCAATCAAATTGTTGAACTTGTTCGAACGTTAGCTCTTGATGTGCGCTAATGATAATTGAAATTAAGCCCTTAATTATCTTGGCGTCGGAATCTATAGTTAGGTTCAAGTGCATGCTAGCTTGGTCGTAATGACCGATAAACCAGACTTTGCTTTCGCAACCACTAAGCAGTCGATCATCTGTTTTTTGCTCATCGTCTAACGCAGGCAAGGCCTTGCCTAAACGCATAATCATCCGATAACGATCTTCCCAACTTCTCTGGTTGGCAAATAACTCGACCAGTTGTTGCTGGTGCAGGCTTACGATCATGATTTTTTTGCAGCAAAGGCGGCCAGCTGTTCCGGCGTTGCTGGTAATTGATGATCGGCTTTCCACTGTGAGTATGGCATACCATAAACCCGCTCACGGGCTTGTTCATCCGACATCTCAACGCCTTGCTCGTCGGCAGCGGTTTTATACCATTTACCGAGACAGTTACGACAGAAATCGGCCAAAATCATTAAATCGATATTTTGAACATCTTTGTTGTGGTCAAGGTGCTTAAGCAGGCGACGAAAGGCGGCAGCGTCTAACTGATCTTGAGTTTGTTGGTCTAATTGCATCAGGATGTTCCGAATAAAAAGAAACAATTGTAGCGCAAATTAACCTGATCATTAAGCCTGTTGCAATTAATGGCTGGTGATTGACCCGATCAGATACTCTATTTCTGGCAGTAAGACATCGATGTTTGCGCCAATTTGATTGATTCTGTCTTGATCCGTTGGCTCCATCAAGCACGATTGATTAGCAAATTGGTAACTGGCTAAAATTATTTTTTGTTTGGCTTGGTGGCTCAGGAAAATCTTTTGCTGTTGCAGGTAAGGTAAGGTCGGGCTTTGACCGTTAGCAATTGCGATCATTTGATTGGTAATATCACTATTTGCAATGGTGATCTGTGTGTGTTCGAAATAGATATCGATTAGACGTTGGCGACTGTAAGTGGTATCGCCGTAACCTGTCGCTAGATAACACAGTACCCGTAACAGCACCATTTTATCAATGGCTTGTTGGTAATCACTGGGAGACTCAAGCCGTTGCGGATCATAACAAGAGCCACAGTGGCTGCAGAGTAAAAAATCACTTTTGAGCGATAATTTGAAGGTTTTTATAAAAAACACATAGAAATACGGCTGGGTTTGCTGATGAGAAAAAGCTTGCTGGCACTGGCAAACAGGACACTCGAGCGTTCCCTTGTCGAGATCTGAACTGACTTCTTGTTCGCCGAAAATTATCATCATGATAGCGCTCCCGTCTATTATTTGCGTACCTTCGCTTACTTAAACATAGCATGTTGATTTCGATAAGCAATCATCAGTGATTGGGTGCGTGGTGGTTATGATGCCATCACCAATAAAGTGCACGACGCGCTAAAATGGCTCAATTTGTTTAGTTGTTGCACGATAATGGGTCGAATAAGCCTTGTTGATGCTCTTTATTGGTGCGTTGCGTGACTTTGATTAAAGTGTTAGTTGCTTATTTGTTTGATTTTAAACATAAAATACTTATGGTTTGAATCCTGCATTAAATGACTCTCACCTAACGATAATGGAATGCGCAATGAAACTAATAACTGCAATTATAAAACCTTTTAAAGTTGATGATGTAAGAGAAGCATTAGCCGATGTTGGTGTTCAGGGCGTTACGGTCTCTGAAGTCAAAGGCTTTGGCCGCCAAAAAGGTCATACCGAGTTATATCGTGGTGCCGAATACGTCGTTGATTTTTTACCTAAGGTAAAGCTTGAAATTGCGACTACCGATGAGTGTGAAGAGATTGTGATTGAGGCGATTGTTAAAGCTGCCCATACCGGAAAGATCGGAGACGGCAAAATATTTGTGACCGAGCTTGAGCAGGTGATCCGGATCAGGACATCAGAAGAAGGTCCAGAGGCTATTTAAATGACAATGCTGGTAAAGTTTTTAGCCGTTGCCTTTGGTTTGTTTTCATTTGGTGCAACCGCACAACAAGAATCGTTAAATGGTGCGAATACTGCGTGGGTATTAACGTCGTCGGCTTTAGTGTTATTCATGACTCTGCCGGGTTTGGCATTGTTTTACGGAGGCCTAGTTCGCAGTAAAAATGTGTTGTCGATTTTGATGCAATGTTTTTCAATTGCAGCCATCGGCTCTGTTTTATGGTTAGTGATTGGTTATTCATTGGCCTTTGACAGCGGCAATGGCTTTATTGGCGGTCTTGATAAGGTGTTATTGGCTGGTATTGGCCGCGATGATTTAGTTGGCGATATTCCTGAACCCTTATTCATGTTATTTCAAATGACCTTTGCGATAATAACACCAGCGCTGATTATTGGCGGTTTTGCTGAGCGCATGAAGTTTTCTGCGGTATTGTTATTTTGCGCCGCGTGGATGTTATTAGTCTATGCACCAATTACCCACTGGGTATGGGGTGGTGGTTGGTTAGCGCAATTGGGTTTATACGATTATGCCGGTGGTACAGTGGTGCACATTACAGCCGGTGTCGCAGCCTTGGTTTCGGCAAAAATGCTCGGGCCACGTAAAGGCTTTCCAACGACTGCAATGTTGCCGCATAACATGACCATGACGGTCACCGGCGCTGGCATGTTGTGGGTCGGTTGGTTTGGCTTTAATGGCGGCAGTGCCCTGGCTGCTAACGGTGATGCCGCGATGGCGATTATTGTGACCCATATTTCTGCCTCGATGGGCGCGATTACTTGGGCGGCAATTGAATGGAAAAAATTTGGTAAGCCAAGTGCGTTAGGCATTGTTACAGGCATGGTCGCTGGGTTAGGTACCATCACGCCTGCTTCAGGTTATGTCGGTCCTGGCGGCGCGTTGATTATTGGTTTGTCTGCTGGCTTTGTCTGTTTTTATGCCACGGTATATATCAAGCAAAAACTAAAAATCGATGATGCGCTTGATGTTTTTCCGGTTCATGGTGTTGGCGGTATTTTAGGAACTTTATTAGCTGGAATTTTTAGCTCAACCGAATTGGGCGTGTTTAGTGGCTATGGTTTTGCTGCTGGCAATGAAACCATGGCGGAACAATTTGGGGTGCAGGTGATCGGGGTTGTCGCAACTTTTGGTTATACCGCAGTGGTCAGTTGGATTTTATTTAAAATAGTCGCTCACTTTACCAATGGCTTAAGGGTGGATGTCGAGCAAGAAATGACCGGGCTTGATATTTCAGAGCATGAAGAGTCTGGGTACAGTTTGTAATACCGATTGCATTAAGTATGTGATCATTTAATGCAATCGGTATAATCAAATCAATAGTTAGTTTCATCAACGGGTCGGTCATTGACCGGCCCGTGCTGATTTATCTAAACAGCTGATATGCCTGATAGCCAGCGGTTAAACCTAAGATAATAAACAAGCTGCCACTTACCTTATGTAACAACGTCATCGAAATCCGCTGTAACAGCGTGCGGCCTAACCAAACACCTAGCAGGGTGGTAGATATTAGTGCTAGCGTTGCGCCAATCCAAACTGAAAGTGGTGGTTGTGTTGTGCTAAGTCCTACGACTGCTAGCTGGGTCTTATCGCCAAATTCAGCAACCGTAATTAAAACAAAAGTCGTTAGCACGAGTCGAGATGCTGAAAAATCAACAGTGTCAGTTTGATCATGTGATTGATTGATGTGGCGCAATGTCTGGATCCCAAAGACCAAAAACATCACGGCAACCACAACACTGAGGTATTTCAATTCTATTAACTGGGTTAATGTCAGCCCAATCACAACGGCCATCGAGTTTAAAAAGACAAAGGCGGCAATTGCGCCTACCACGACAGGCCCAGCGCGATAGCGAGCGGCAAGTACCATGCAGACTAACTGGCTTTTGTCACCCATTTCAGCCGCTATCACTACCAGATAACTGATCCCAATAATGGCAGGAGCAAACACTAGCTCTAGCTGTTCAAGGTTAGAGTCAGTAATAAAAAATAATTGATCCATCGGTTTTTAACGATTTAATAAAGCAAAGTGCGCAGATTTTAAGGAAAAGACTGTATAAAAGCAAAATATGTTAGGCCCGAGTAATTATCTCATGGCAGCAGCGTTTAAATAAAACGCCGATATCTAAATTATAATGTGCTGGCCTTGGTAATTATCTGGCGCCGACTGTTATCGCTAACACTTAGCTGGGAGTTACTGTAGAATACACGCCTTTTGTCGATTGGCGATCTATACTGCTTAGATAATCCGGTCGCCGTTCGTTAAAGCCGTGGACTATGTCATGGCAATATAAAGAGACAACTTATGAGTTTTGATACCCTTGGCCTATCCGCTGAAATCTTAAAGGCAGTTGCCGAACAAGGTTATGACACGCCATCTCCTATTCAAGCACAAGCTATTCCTGCGGTACTTGAAGGTAAAGACGTAATGGCTGCAGCGCAAACTGGCACTGGTAAAACAGCCGGTTTTACCTTACCAATTTTGCAAAACCTGTCACAAGGCCAACGGGCACAAAACAATCAGGTTCGCGCACTTATTTTAACCCCAACTCGCGAGCTAGCGGCTCAGGTTGCTGACAACGTTGCAACTTATAGTAAGCATTTGCCATTAAGTTCTGCTGTAGTGTTTGGTGGGGTTAAAATTAATCCACAAATGATGAAATTACGTCAAGGGGTCGACGTGTTAGTCGCGACACCAGGCCGGTTAATGGATCTTTATAACCAACGTGCTGTTCGGTTTAACCAGTTAGAAGTATTGGTGCTTGATGAAGCTGACCGGATGTTAGACATGGGCTTTATTCATGACATTCGTAAAATCCTTAATATTTTACCAAAGAATCGTCAAAACTTGATGTTTTCTGCAACATTCTCAAATGACATCAGAAAACTGGCCAAGGGTATGATCAATAACCCAGTCGAAATTTCGGTTAGCCCGGCAAATACCACAGTTGAAAGTGTTGAGCAGTGGTTATGTCCAGTTGATAAGAGCCGTAAGTCGGCCTTGTTAACCCACCTTATTAAAGAAAATGACTGGCAGCAAGTATTGGTCTTTACCCGTACCAAGCACGGTGCCAACCGTTTAACAAAACATTTAGAAAGCAAAGGCCTTACCGCTGCTGCTATTCATGGTAACAAGAGCCAGGGCGCACGTACCAAAGCTTTGGCTGCTTTTAAAGATGGCTCAGTTAAAATCTTAGTGGCAACTGATATTGCTGCACGTGGCATTGATATTGACCAGTTACCACATGTTGTTAACTTTGATTTACCTAATGTTGCTGAAGATTATGTGCATCGTATTGGTCGTACTGGCCGTGCTGGTGCCACCGGTGAAGCCGTGTCATTAGTCAGTAATGATGAAATGAAGCAGTTAAAAGACATTGAACGCCTTACAAAGCAAGTTATCGAGCGTCGTCCAATCGAAGCCTTTGACCCGATCCATAAGGTACCGGTTACAGAACTCGATACTCGACCTGTTAAAGATGCCCGTCCGAAGAAGCCGCATGCTGATCATCAAGATGGTCAACGTAGCAGTGACAATGCCCGCGGTCATAAGCCAAAAAGCAGCAACCCACGCCATAAGTCTGGTAATAGTGAATCACAAAGCGGTGCCAACAAGCGCAGCAGTGGTAATCGTGGCGGTCGAGGCTCAATTAGTTTTAGCTAGTCGAAACTACAGCGTTAGCGGTTTGTCATTGAACCGCTAATTTATTGCTTGATGTATTTAGCAAAGGCTGTATGATATGCGACCATCCTTCGATAGAATCGAAGTTAGCTTGGCGGCAATTAGCAGTCAGGTTATAAAATAGAAAACGTACGTATTTTTAGCTTGTGTATTTACATAATTGCACATATAATATGCGTCCGCTTGTTGAGAAGCTTTTAATTAGGTTATATCTCATCAAGTGCCAACCGCAAGGTTGGGTTTGCAACAGCGGCCCCGATAGGGGGTCGAATTAGTGAAAATAGCGCTCCGCTTTCAATCTATTAGATATGAATGTGTGAGGGGCTTTTTTTGTCGTGTAAATTTAGATTGGAGTTTGGTGTAATGCAAAACCAAAGAATCCGTATCCGCCTTAAAGCGTTCGATCACAAGTTGATCGATCAGTCTACAGGCGAGATCGTGGAAACGGCCAAGCGCACTGGCGCTCAGGTTCGTGGTCCGATCCCTTTACCAACACGTAAAGAACGTTTCACAATACTGACTTCACCGCACGTTAATAAAGACGCGCGTGATCAGTATGAGATCCGTACTCATAAGCGCCTAATCGATATCGTTGAGCCAACAGAAAAAACTGTTGATGCTTTAATGCGTTTAGATTTGGCTGCTGGTGTTGATGTTCAAATCAGCTTAGGTTAACCCTAAGACGGTAAGAGGTTATAACAATGGCTATTGGTCTAGTCGGTCGTAAAGTTGGAATGACACGCGTCTTCACAGAAGACGGTGTATCAATTCCAGTGACTGTTGTTGAAGTTCAGCCGAACCGTGTAACTCAAGTAAAAACTCTTGAGATAGACGGTTACCGCGCTCTTCAAGTAACTACAGGCTCTAAAAAAGCGAGTCGCGTTAACAAACCACAAGCAGGTCATTTTGCTAAAGCTGGCGTAGAAGCTGGGCTTTGTCTGTGGGAATTTCGCCTTAACGGTGATGAGGGTGAGTTCGCACTTGCTCAAGAAATCACTGTAGAATTATTCAATGACGTGCACAAAGTTGACGTTACTGGTAAGTCTAAAGGTAAAG